>JAEYTQ010000088.1 GCA_023433965.1 Pseudomonadota bacterium
CCTTGCCGGCGTGCTCGCAGGTGGCGTCGACCAGGTGCAGCAGCACGCGGCAGCGCTCGACATGGCCGAGGAAGCGGTCGCCGAGGCCGGTGCCTTCATGCGCGCCCTCGATCAGGCCGGGAATGTCGGCCAGCACGAATTCGCGGCCGTCGGCATTCACCACGCCGAGCTGCGGATGCAGCGTCGTGAAGGGATAATCGGCGATCTTGGGCTTCGCCGCGCTGACCTTGGAAAGGAAGGTCGACTTGCCGGCATTGGGCATGCCGACGAGGCCGGCGTCCGCGATCAGCTTCAGCCGCAGCCAGATCCAGCGCTCCTCGCCGGGCTGGCCGGGATTGGCGTTGCGCGGCGCGCGGTTGGTCGACGACTTGAAATGCGCGTTGCCGAAGCCGCCATTGCCGCCTTCGGCCAGCACGAACTTTTCGCCGACGTTGGTGAAGTCGTGGATCAGGGTCTCGCGGTCCTCGTCGAAGATCTGCGTGCCCACCGGCACCTTGAGCACGATGTTCTTGCCGTTGGCGCCGTGGCGGTCCGAGCCCGAGCCGTTCTCGCCCTTCTGCGCCTTGAAATGCTGCTGGTAGCGGTAGTCGATCAGCGTGTTGAGGCCGTCCGCGACCTCGACGATGACGTTGCCGCCGCGCCCTCCATTGCCGCCGGAGGGACCGCCGAATTCGATGAACTTCTCGCGGCGGAACGCCACGCAGCCGTTCCCGCCGTCACCGGAGCGGATATAGACCTTTGCTTCGTCGAGGAATTTCATGGGTCATAGGTAGGCCAGCCGGTCCCCTGCGGCAACCCGGATCGACCCGCAAATCGGCCGAAATTCCGCTCATCGCGGCCCTTGCTTAACCGGCCGGTCGCCGCCGGATCAGGAATTTCTGCAGGCCCTCCAGCACCAGCTGCTTGCGCTGGTTGAACACGGTGCTGCGAAGCGTCACCGTGCCAGTGGTGCGCCCGGGCACGAGCTCCGTGACCTCGAGCGCCGGATAGATGGTGTCGTCGGCGTAGACAGGCTTGAGGAACCGGCTCGACTGCTCGAGGAAGCCGACCAGGGAATCCTCGACCATGAACGGAAACAGGCCGGCGCCGGGCGCGGTGTGGATCAGGGTCTGGAAGCCGTGGGCGAGCAGATGCGGCATGCCGCGGGCGCGGCAATATTCCACGTCGTAATGTACGGGATGGGTGTCGCCGCTCGCGGTCTGGAACGCCGCGAACACCCCCGAGGTCTGGGTCCGGCTCGGCAGCACGAAACGCTCGCCAACCATGAAATCCTCAAACCAGCGTTGGCTGGGGATCATGCGATGCTGGGCCGGATCGAAGTCGGTCATGTCAGAACTCTCTTGGTCGCGGAGCACTTATCGCTACCGCGATGCGAAGAGTGCGACAATCCGTTCAATTCGGCTTGCGCGGGCTTGCCGCGGCGGCTCCCGTCATTAAAACGACCACTGGCGACTCTATTCGCCGCGTTTGATGCTCTTTCCAACCGTCATTGCGAGGAGCGAAGCGACGAAGCAATCCAGACTGCCGCTGCGGAGACAGTCTGGATTGCTTCGCCTCGCTCGCCATGATGCCCCCTGACAGTCCGATCGATGCCCCTGTTCAAGAACCTCTCCGCCTATGACGACCGTTCCGCGCGCCTCGCCGGCATCGGGCTCATGTTGCTGTCGATCTTCATGTTCTCGTTCGGCGATGCCATGGGCAAGTTCCTGGTCGGCACCTATTCGGTGGGACAGCTCTTGTTCCTGCGCGCCTGCGCGGCGCTGATTTTGCTGTCGCCGCTGATCTGGACCCAGCGTCACCAGTTCCTGCATCTGGAGCGGCCAGGCTTGCAGTTCGTCCGCGTCGTGCTGTCGACGCTCGAGGTGGCCGCCTTCTTCCTCGCCACGGTCTATCTGCCGCTCGCCGACGTCATCACCTATTATCTCGCCGGCCCCATCTTCGTCACCGCGATGTCCGCGATCTTCTTGGGCGAGAAGGTCGGCTGGCGGCGCTGGACGGCGATCCTGATCGGCTTTTGCGGCGTCTTGATCGCGCTGCGTCCGTCCGCGCAGACGGTCAGCCTGCCGGCACTGATCGCGCTCGGCGGCAGCCTGTCCTTTGCGACCCTGATGCTGATCACGCGCAGCCTGCGCAAGACGCCCGACATCGTGATGGCATCGTCGCAATTCGTCGGCACGTTCTCGCTCGGCGCGGTGCTGTCGGCGTTCAACTGGGTGCCGCCGACACCGGGCAGCCTCGTGATCTTCGCGGCAGCCGGCCTGATTTCGGTCACGGCGCTGTTCTGCGTCAACCGCTCGCTCAAGCTCGCGCCGGCCAGCGTCGTGGTGCCCTACCAATATTCGATGATCGTGTGGGCGGTGATCTTCGGCTTCGTCGTGTTCGGCGACGTGCCGTCGATCGCCACCCTGGTCGGTGCCACCATCATCATCGGCGCCGGGTTCTACATTTACTTGCGCGAGCGGGATCTCGGACGCGAGGCGCCCGAGGTGAATCCGCCGGCGTAGCAACGTCGTCCCGGGCTCGCGCTACGCGCGCCCCGGGATGACGGTTCTGATCGGGAGCACCCGCCCTATCTCACCCTTCTCGCGCTGCTCCAGCTCTTCAGCGACGACCACACCCCGCGCGAGAGGCGGAAGCAATCGACCGGCGTCGAGGAGCCCAGCGCCAGGAAGCGGTGCAGCTGGACGCCGCTCCACTGGAAGCCGCACTTCTCCAGCACCTTGCGCGAGGCCGGGTTGGTGACGCGCGCGCCGGCATAGAGGTGCTCGTCCTCGAACTCCTCGAAGAAGAAGTCGATCGCGCCGCGCGCGGCCTCGGTGGCAAAGCCCCGGCCCCAATGCTCGACGCCGAGCCAATAGCCGAGTTCGGCATGGCCTGCCGTCGCGCGGTCGATGCCGACCATGCCGACCGGTCCGGCGTCGTGCTCGATCAGGAACACGGTCTCGCTGCCGAGCTCGGCGGTGGCGCGGATGAAGTCGGCGGCGTCGTCCTGCGAATAGGGATGCGGCAGGCGGCGCGTGTTCTCGGCGACGCGGCGGTCGTTGGCGAGCCGGGCGATGGTCCTGACGTCGGCCAGCGTCGGCCGCCGCAAGGTCAGCCGCTCGGTGGCGACGACGCTGGGTCTCGCCTGCGGCAAGGTCACGCTCGAGAAATCCTGCAACATGTCCGGCTCCGTGAAAGTCACTAATCAAAGTGAGCAATGAAAAAGGGGAGGCCGGTTTCCCGCCTCCCCCTTGGAGCCTTCGATCTCAGTGACCTCAAGGACTCCGCCGGTTCAGTGGGACCGGCGGACTCCGTTTTTGTCCACCGTCTATTCAGCCGCCTCTGCGATCGGGAGGACCGATACGAAAGTGCGGCCGCCTGCTTTGGCCTGGAACGCAACACGACCCTCGATCTTGGCGAACAGAGTGTGGTCCGTGCCCATGCCGACATTAAGGCCGGGGTGCCAGGTGGTGCCGCGCTGACGCGCAATGATGTTGCCGGGCGTGACGATCTCGCCGCCGAACGCCTTGATGCCGAGGCGCTTGCCCTTCGAATCGCGACCGTTGCGCGATGAACCGCCTGCTTTTTTGTGAGCCATGGCTCGTCTCCGAAATCCTGCGTATGTCTAGATCAATTCCTTGACGGAATCATTTCACGATTTCTCACGCATCAATTGTGAATTGGCGTGATCAATTCTGGTTATTCGGCGGCTTCCGCTGCCGGCTCCTTCGCCACCTTTTCCTTCTTCGGACGCGGGCCCTTGGTGGGCTTGGCGCCGTCGGTCAGGATCTCGCTGATGCGCAGCACGGTGATCTCGTCGCGATAGCCGCGCTTGCGGCGCGAATTCTTGCGGCGGCGCTTCTTGAACGCGATGACCTTGGGGCCGCGCTTGTGGTCGAGCACCTCGACCGCGACGGACGCGCCCGCCACCGTCGGAACGCCCAGCACCGGCGTGTCGCCGCCGACCACCAGAACTTCATTGAGCTGCACGATCGAGCCGACTTCGCCTTCGATCTTGCCTACTTCCAGGACATCATCCGGCACGACGCGGTATTGCTTGCCGCCGGTTTTGATGACTGCGAACATCGTTTTTTTCCTTCGTGTTCAATCCCGGCCTCGCGACGAGAATGTCGGGGCCGGCTTTTTGTCAGTCGCTACGGGTTCATGCGAGCTTTGTGCGGGCGGGACTTATCCCTTTGAAAACCCACGTAAAAGCAAGCGGCGCGAGAAACGCCCCGCGCCGGCTGGGGGACTTATAGCCGCCATCGGCGCCAAGTCAAGGAAAAGCGGGCGAAAACGGCCGAAGTTTGAGGGATTTGGCCGCGTTCTCGGCCGCCGGCCAAATCTGCGGGTCCGCTGCAACCAACGGGTTCCCGCGCCGTTGTCCCCCGCAAATCAGCACGCGGGCAAGGGGCTTCCC
>JAEYTQ010000644.1 GCA_023433965.1 Pseudomonadota bacterium
TGCCTGGTTCCGCACCGGCGATCTGATGCGGATCGACGACAAGGGCTTCTTCCATTTCGTCGACCGCATCGGCGACACCTTCCGCTGGAAGGGCGAGAACGTCGCGACCTCGGAGGTCAACGATGCCATGCGCGGTTTCCCGGGCGTGGTCGATGCCACCACTTATGGCATCGGCATTCCCGGCGCCGACGGCCGGGCCGGCATGAGCGCCATCGTCGTGAACGAAGGTTTCGACATCGCCGCGCTGCCCGCTCATCTCGCACAGCGCCTGCCGCCCTATGCCCGCCCCGTCTTTATCCGCATCTCGAGCGAGCTCGATGCGACCGAGACCTTCAAGCAGAAGAAGGGCGGGCTTGCGCGCGAAGGCTTCGATCCGGACGCGATAGCGGAGCCGCTGTTCATGCTGGATCCGAAATCCGGAACCTATGTCGCGCTGGATGCCGAGGTTTATGCTCGCGTCAATGACGGCACGATCAGGCTGTAGCGGAACCAAATCGAGAGATAGATCCAATTTTATCTGAATTGTCCAAGAAGCCATTTACTTCTGTCGGGTAAACAGACGGCCATGGGGAGGCGGTCATCAAGAGCCGCCGCAACGAAACGATAATGAAAAGCGAGCCAGCCATGTCGGTAAGGTCAAAGGTCATCGAAGCGATCCAGCAGATCGCCAAGGAACAGCACGTCACGCTTCCCGCGCTCTCGGACGATCTCTCCCTGCACGAGACGGGTTTCGACTCGCTTGCCTTCGCGATCCTGGTCGCGCGCCTCGAGGACGAGACCGGCGTCGACCCCTTCACCATCTCCGAGGACGCCGCGTTCCCCGCCACGGTAGGCGATTTCGTGCGGGCCTACGAAAATGTCCCCGCGTGAGATCTTTGCGCTTCGCGACCATCTCGGCGCGGAGCTGAATGGCCGCACGATCTCGGACGCGCACGACGTCGTGTCGCTGACCGATATCCTGTCGAACACGATTCTGGGCGGCCGCCTGCACCAGCTGTCCGGCCGTGCCGTGCTCTTGAAGCTCTCCGATCAGCTGCGGTCGGGCCTTGCCATGATCGAGCTCGACGGCATCGCGCGGCGCATGTTGCTCTGTCCGCCCGATCTCGACCCGGCGTATCTCGATGCGTTGATCGCGGATGCCGGGATCGATGCGGTCGTGACCGACGAGCCCGATCACTGGGCGGCGTCCGGCGTGCCGCTGATCGTCACCGCGCAGTTGCCGCTTCAGGCCACCGAGCGGGCAAAATCCGAGCGCGCCACCGAATGGCTGATGCTGACGTCCGGTACCTCCGGGGTGCCGAAGATCGTCGGCCATACGCTGGAAGCGCTGACCGGCGCGATCGTCGCCGAGGGCCCTGCGCGCGGACCAGCGCCGGTATGGGCGACGTTCTACGACATCCGCCGCTATGGCGGCCTGCAGATTTTCCTCCGCGCCATTCTCTCGGGCGGCTCGATGGTGCTGTCCGATCCGCATGAGGCGCTCGGCGATCATGTCGCGCGGCTGAACGCGCGCGGCGTCTCGCACATGTCCGGCACGCCCTCGCATTGGCGCAAGCTCCTGATGAGCGGTTCGGCCACGCAGTTCTCCCCTGCCTATGTGCGGCTTTCCGGAGAGATCGCCGACCAGGCCGTGCTCGACGGCTTGAAGGCGGCAATCCCCAATGCCTCCGTCGGCCACGCCTATGCCTCGACCGAGGCCGGCGTCGGTTTCGCCGTCAATGACGGGCTCGAGGGTTTCCCGGCCGAGTATCTCGGCAATCGCAATGGCGTCGAAATGAAGGTCGTCGAGGGTTCGCTGCGGATCCGATCGACACGCACGGCCCATGCCTATGTCGGCCGCAACGCGGCGCCGCTCACCGACGCCGACGGCTTCGTCGACAGCGGCGACATCGTCGAGCGCCGCGGCGATCGCTATTATTTCATCGGCCGTCGCGGCGGCATCATCAATATCGGCGGACTGAAGGTCCACCCCGAGGAGATCGAGGCGGTGATCAACCGTCATGCCGATGTGCGGATGTCGCGGGCGAGATCGCGCCGCAGTCCCATCACCGGCGGCATCGTCGTCGCCGATGTGATCCTCGCCGACGGCACCGATCCGGCCCGCGCGAAGGAGATCCGCGACCAGATCCTGGAACAGTGCCGCGCCCAGCTCGCCCCCCATAAGGTGCCGGCCGTGATCCGCTTCGTCGAAGCGCTCGACGTCACCCCGGCCGGGAAATTGGCGCGCACCGATGCATAACGTTCTCGTCACCGGCGGCAGCCGCGGCATTGGGCTGGCGATCGGCAAGCGCCTGGTCGCTGCCGGCTTCAACGTGATCGCGGCAGCGCGGCGCGAGAGCGAGGAGCTCGAGGCGGCGATCGCGGCCTCCGAAGGCCGGCTGCATTTCCGCGCCTGCGACCTTGCCGTGATCGATGCGATCCCGGCCTTCGCAAAGCTCGTGCGCGACGAGTTCGGCCCGATCTACGGCCTCGTCAACAATGCCGGCCTCGGCACCGAAGGCCTGCTCGCCACCATGCACAATTCCGAGATCGAGGCACTGGTGCAGCTCAACGTGCTGTCGCCGATCATCCTCACCAAATATGTCGCGCGGCAGATGATGGCCGATGGCGCCGGGCGCATCATCAACATGTCCTCGATCATCGCCACTACCGGCTATAACGGCCTGTCCGTCTACGGTGCGACCAAGGCCGCCGCCACCGGCTTCACCCGCTCGCTCGCGCGCGAGGTCGGCAAGCTCGGCATCACAGTGAATGCGATCGCTCCGGGTTTCATCGACACCGAGCTGACGCACAATCTCTCCGACGAGGGACGCAAACGCATCGCCGGCCGAAGCGCGCTGCGCCGCCTGCCGGAGACGGACGACGTCGCGCGCATGGTGGAATACCTGCTGGGCGAAGGCGGCCGCAACGTCACCGGCACTGTGTTCACGGTCGATGCCGGCAATACGGCCTAAGCGGAACCTGGTCGTCCCGGTTGCGTTGATCCGGCGCAATGACAGCCAGCCGGATTTGGTCGTAAGATGCCCCGCAATCGATTGGGTTACGTCAATCGGTCTGCCCTAATGGAAGGGGAGCAGTCGATGGCCAGTTCAAACATGACCGCTTCAAGCCAACGCCGGACGGAGCAATCCCCTCCGAAGCCGGACGATGTGCATTGCCCGCCGATGACGCATCAGAATTCCGGCAGTCATGGCCATGAAATGTACCCGCAGCAATTCGTCCGCTTGATCGGCTGCCATGATGCCTCTCTCGATACCTTGCGCAAGCGCCAGGGCGAGAAGCTGCATTAAGGCATGATCCGGAAAAGTGCGAAGCGGTTTTCCAGAAAGATCATGCGCAGAACGACAGCCCCAGCGCGATGACGATTGATCCAATTTCGTCGCGCTTTAGGTGCTTCAGGTCCGATGCTGCTTCGGCAGGTCAATCCGTTCGTGGGAGAATTCCGGCGGCCCTTCGGTGAGGCGCCGGATGCGGCGCTCGCGTTCGTCTGCCGGCAACGCGGGATCGAGCAGCGCCTCGATCTCGTGCACTGCGATCTCTTCGAGCGTGGTGGCGCTCGATGCGAGCGGGTGCGCAGGCGTAGGGGCAGGAGGCGCGTTCTTCAGGCCCAGCTCGATCAACTGACAGATCGCATCCGAGCGGGTCAGGCAATGAGCTTCAGCCCATTCATCGACGGCGGCGGTCAGCCTTTCGGGCATCTTCACCGCGCTGACCGGATCGATGCCCGTGCGCCGGCGGACCGGAGAGGGGGAGTCCTGCTTGTCGAATTCGGACACCTCGATGATCCCCTGCGACACTTGGAGCTGGCCGACGATAGCCGCTCTCCCCAGGCGGCCGTTTGACGCCGATCAATGACCCGCTGCGGAATTGACGCGCGGCCGCATCTTGTTGTCCCTGTCCGTTTCGGCCATTGATTGAAAGGGCTGCCGGCCAGTGAACCCGGATCAATCCTGCCCCGTATTTATCTCGCATTCCAACCATCCGGCATCCCGATGACCTCAGGCGAATCCTTCTATGGCGGCATTGCCGTCTTCCGGGGCTTCACCAGCCTGATGGATCCTGCGCTTTATGCTCCGCTGCCGGACGACTGGAGTATCGGTGTTGCCGACATCGTCGATTCGACCAAGGCCATCGCGGCGGAGCGCTACAAGGCGGTGAACATGGCGGGCGCCGCGGTGATCGCGGCGGTGACGAACGCGTTGGAGGGACGTGAATTCCCCTTCGTGTTCGGCGGCGACGGGGCGAGCTTTGCGGTTGCGCCGGAGGATGTCGATCTCGCCCGCGAGGCGCTAGCCGCGACCGCGACCTGGGTGCGGGAAGACCTCGACCTGACCATGCGCGTCGCATTGGTGCCGGTCAGCGCCATTCGCGCGCAGGGGCTCGACGTGCGCGTCGCCCGGTTCGGGCCGTCGGCCAACCTGTCCTATGCTATGTTCTCGGGCGGCGGGCTTGCGTGGGCCGACGCCGCAATGAAGCGCGGCGAGTTTGCGGTCGAGGAGGCGCCCGCCGGCACGCAGCCCGATCTGTCCGGCCTGTCCTGCCGCTTCGAGGTGATTCCGGCCTCACGCGGGTTGATCCTGTCGGTGCTGGTGATGCCGGCACGTGGCACCGATCCGCACGCCTTCCGGAAGGTGATCGAGGACATCATTCACATCGTCGAGCGCAGCCCCGACGGTGCGCGCCCGGTGCCGTCGCAGGGGCCGCCTTTGAGATGGCCGCCGCAAGGGTTGGACTACGAAGCCCGCACCCGGCGCGGAAGGTCGCTCCTCGCGCGCCGCGCCAGCGTGCTGGCCTACACCTTGTTCGTCTATCTGGTCATGCGCTTCGACCTCAAGGTAGGCGGCTTCGTGCCTGACGTCTACCGGCGTCAGGTCGTCGAGAACTCGGACTTCCGCAAATATGACGACGGCCTGCGCATGATTCTCGACTGCACGCCGCAGCTCGAACGCACTCTCAGCGATCGCCTTGCGGCAGCCGCGCGCGAGGGCATCGTGCGCTACGGACTCCATCGGCAGGATGCCGCCATGATGACCTGCTTCGCGCCCTCGGTGCTGCGCAGCGACCACGTCCACTTCATCGACGGTGCGCGGGGCGGCTACGCCTCGGCGGCTTCGGCGCTGAAAGCGATGATGGCATGAGGGGCTCTTTTGTCCCGGACGCGCTGCGTCGCGAAGTGACGCGGCGTCGAGCCGGGACCCAGTCTGCGGGCTCTGGGCCCCGGCTCGGCAGCGCATCGCAAGAGCGCTGCGCCGCGTCCGGGGCATGCACCGTTCGTGGACTTCAGCGTCCCGCGCGCGTCCAGGTCTCGCCGCCGCAGAGCGCCCCGACACAGCCCTCGACCCGCAGCGAGTCCGCGCCAGCCAAGCTGATGTTGCTCGCATAGGTGCTGCCATCGTCGGCGTTGTAGATTTGCCCTGACCATTTGTTCGGTCCCGCCGGCTCCATGCCGCTGAACAAGGGCAGGCCGATGATCGGACGCCTGGCGAGTGCGGGATTGGGGTTCTTGCTGTCGGTGGCGGGCTGGCCGGTCGAGGTGTCATAGGGCTCGCGCAGCCAGACGATGTGGCCGCAGATGCCGCCGCCGCATTTGCTGATCTTCACGCGCGCATCGCCTGCCTGCGTGAGCCAGGTCCCGTCGGCGCTCTGCGCACGAGCGGCAGATGCGCCGAGCAACCCGGCGAGGAGGACGATGAGAGCTGCGAATCTGGACGTCATGGAGGGCCCCGAAAATGGAGCGCCTCCATAGCAGCCCGGCAGGATAGTGCAACGCCGGCCGGAATCACATTCCTGCGTTCAACTGCCCGAATATTCGCCTGCGCTCATTTGCCCCATCGCACGAACGCGACCGAGGCCGCGGTCGAGAGTCCGAACACGACCATGGCGCCGCCGACCAGCGCGAACAGGGTCCAGGCCGGAGCTTGCGCGGTCATGAGGCCGACGCCGCCGATCGCGACGATCAGCAGCCGTGCCGTGGAAGCAAGCACGGGACCGCCGACGCGCGCGGCGCCTTGCGAGGAGAAGTAAAGCGACACGCCCATTCCGAAGAACACGAAGGCCGGACCTGCCCAGTGGAAATAGCTGTATGCCGCGGCGGCGACGCCGGGATCGCGCGTGAAAAGCCCGACCCACAGCGAGGGAGCGAGCGCGACGGCGAGACCGATCAGGCCGACCGTGAGACCGGAGGCCGCAGCCGCGGTCCAGGCCACACGCCGCGCGCGCTTCACATGTCCGGCGCCGATGGCGACGCCGACCATCGGTACCGAGGCGATGCCGAAGGCGAAGGTGATCGGGATCAGCAGGAATTCGAGCCGCGATCCGATGCCGTAGCCTGCCAGCATCTCGGTGCCGAAGGTTGCGAGAATCTTGGTGAAGATCAGAATGGTGAGCACGGTCTGGAGCGGCGACAGGCAGGCCACCGCGCCGACCTTGAGAATGTCCACGAACATCGCGCGCTCGAAATGAAAGGCGCGGACATCCAGCGCCAGCCGGCTGCGCCCGGACAACAGATACCAGATGAAGAAGATCGCCGCACAGCTGAACGCGATCAGCTGGCCGGCCGCGACGCCCGGCATGCCGAATTGCGGTACGCCGAACAGGCCGAGCCCGAGCGTGCCGCCGAGCACGATCTGCAGCCCGCTCGCGCCGATCAGGGTCATCGAGGGCAGGCGCATGTCGCCGGTGCCGCGGATCACCGAGGCCAGCGTGTTGACGAGCCAGATCGCGACCGCGCCGGAGAACAGCACCTGCGAATAGCCCACGGCTTCCTCCAGGACGCGCTCGCGGCCGCCGAGCAGCGCGAAAAAGGAGCGGCCGAAGACGAGCATCATCACCGTGAAGAAAAGCCCGCCGCAAAGGCCGATGATGGCAGCGTGCAGCGCCAACGTCGCGGCGCGCTCGCGATCCCCTGCGCCGAGGGCGCGGCTGATCGCCGAGGAGACGCCCCCGCCCATTGCGCCCGCGCTCATCATCTGCGTCAGCATCGCGAACGGAAACACCAGCGCGATCGCCGCGAGCGGGACGGTGCCGAGCCGGCCGATATAGGAGGTCTCGGCGATCGCAACCAGCGTGCTGCCGACCATCGCGATCATGTTGGGGAGGGCGAGCCGCAGCAGCGTGGGCAGGATCGGGGCCGTCAGCAGGCTGGCGATGGAGGAGACGACCGGCGCGCGCGGTGGGATGGCGTCTAGGGGGGCCTCGATCGTCATGTTCACCGGGCGGAATATTGGATGATGAGCGACATATTATAGGAAGGCGAGACCGCCGGCGCAGCCCTGCCTCACGCAGGGCTCACCACGGCAGGCCGCATAGGTCGATCGTGCCCAGCGTCGGCGCGCGAACGATGTTGAAGACGTAAGGCGCCATGTGGGTGAAGCGGATCCGCCCTTCCGGCTGCTCGCAATAGACCTCGCCCTTGAACGGCAGCCAGCTCCGAGTCTCGTAGAACGCAAAATTGTGGGGTTCGCAGAACAGCAGCGCGAAACGAGCGGCCTCGTTGGCCCGGATGGTGTGCACGGCTGCGTCGAGCGCCACCGTCGCATAGCCGCGGCCCCGCTGGTCCTCGCGCGTGCAGACGCCGCCGATGCCGCCGATATGGACCTTCTGTCCGTTCCAGGTGACGGTGCGGAAGTAGATGCCGACATGGCAGACGAGGCCGTCCTCGGGCGTCTCGATCAGCACGCGCAGGTCGGCATTGGCCCATTTGACATGGGCCCAGGGCTTGTCCGCGATCACATCCGGTCCCCAGACCGCCTGATGCAGCGGCTCCACAACCGGCCATGAGGCGTCGCCGTTCAAAATGTCGATCTCGATGCTCATTGGGATTGTCCCTTCACAGCTTCGCTTTGTCGCGCGCTTGTTCTGTCGTAAGCGCTTCAAAGGCAATGATATTTTATGGCGACCGCGGGCCTGATCGCCGCTGCGGGGTTGCGTCCGATTGGTGCATCAGGACGAGTCCGCGGCATCACGCCTTTTGGCAAATTCTGAGGTATTTAATGGCGGCGGAACCTTCTATAAGGGGTGACCGTTAGAACTCGTTCCCCACCAGTTGCGGACAAGAAGCCATGACCTTTACGCTGCCCCCACTTCCTTACGCCTATGACGCCCTCGGCCAGTACATGTCGAAGGAGACGCTGGAATATCACCACGACAAGCATCATCAGGCCTACGTCACCAACGGCAACAACGCGCTCAAGGGGACCGAATGGGAAGGCAAGCCCCTTGAGGAGATCGTCAAGGGCTCGTTCGGCAAGAACCCTGCGGTGTTCAACAATGCCGGCCAGCACTACAACCACATCCACTTCTGGGGCTGGATGAAGCCCAATGGCGGCGGCACCAAGCTGCCGGGCAAGCTCGAGAAGAAGATCAACGAGGACCTCGGCGGCTTCGAGAAGTTCAAGACGGACTTCCAGGCGGCCGGCGTCGGCCAGTTCGGCTCCGGCTGGTGCTGGCTCCAGGTCAAGAACGGCAAGCTCGAGATCTCCAAGACCCCGAACGGCGAGAATCCGCTGGTGCATGGCGCCACCCCGATCCTCGGCTGCGACGTCTGGGAGCACTCCTACTACATCGACTACCGTAACCGCCGTCCGGACTATCTGAAGGCGTTCGTCGAGAACCTCGTGAACTGGGAATACGTGGAGTCCCTGTTCGAGAAGGCGTAAGGCCTCGCTGTCATTCCGGGGCGCCCATAGGGCGAACCCCGGAATGACGCCCAGGGGCCGTGGACAGGCGTGATGTTATAATATAACATCGTGCGATGGTTCCCGCCGCGTCCCACGCCCATCGTCACGACCATGACCGCGCCCATTCCGATGGCCTCCGGCATGCCCACGACCACACCCACACGCCTGCCCATGCCCATGCCCATGTGCACGATGCGGCCTCGCCGCATCCGGCCCAGGCTGCGCCCTGGTCGATCCTGCGCATGACCATGGCGGGCCGTCTCGCGGCCGCACTCGGCGTCTGCGCCGTGCTCTGGGGCATCGTTTGGCTGGCGATGAGGTGACGATGGCCGCGCTCCACTTTCACAACGTCACGCTCGGCTATGACCGGCATCCGGCCGTGCACCATCTCAATGGCGAGGTCGCACCTGGTGCGCTGGTCGCCGTGATCGGCCCGAACGGCGCCGGCAAGTCGACCCTG
>JAEYTQ010000630.1 GCA_023433965.1 Pseudomonadota bacterium
GCAGGCAGCCGCTTTTATGGGGCGGATGTCCCGCGAGCAACCCTTTTGAGGCGGTCGGAGGCCATCCCGGAAAGCGGCACGATGGTGCCGTCCGCGCGGATGGCAAAGCCGAGCCTTCTGGCCGCAAACCAGTAGCGGACCGCCATGGCGCCGACCGTTCCCACGAGTGCGCCGGCGACGACGTCGCTCGGGTGATGCGCGAGCAGCACCAGGCGCGTCAGCAGGATCACGATCGCGTAAGCGAACATGAACGCCCTCAGGCGCGGCCACAGGGCCGACACGGCAAATGCGAGCGCGAACGCTGCCGCGGCGTGTCCTGAGGGCAGGCTGGCATAAGCCCCCGTCCCCTCGAACGGGACGAAGTTGAACGGGTCTGCCTTGCCGCCGACGAAGGGGCGTCCGCGGCCGATGACAAATTTCAGGATCTCGGTGACGAATGCCGAGACGGCAACCGAAAGAAAAACGTACTGCAGCCTCGTGCCGAGGCCGAGCAGCAGCGCGCGACGCCTCCCGCGCAGTCCCGCCGCCACGAATGCCAGAATCACAAGCGCAGCGCCCATGACGGACAGCAGATACTCGTCCTTGCCGAAATCGGTGAGGCTCCTGATCGGCCACAGGCTGGGCGTGCCGCGCGGCGGCATCAACTGGATCTCGATCTGGTCGAAGGCGGCCATCAGCATGATCACCAGCGCAGCGCCGGCCACGCTGAGCCACAGCGAATGCCGCGCCAGCCTTCGTGCCGCCTCGGCCCGGCGCGAATGCGACGGCGACCGCACGAGCTGCGCCAGCGCGCGCCAGGACACGGCGAGCAGTTGCGCGACGTAGCCGCCACGCGGCGCCGTGTCGGTCGTAGCAGCCATTCTACTCGGTGCCTTCCGACCGGAAGATCGAGATCGAGATGGCGCGCCCTTGCGAGAAATTATAGCCATCGATGCGCGCGCCGACCTTGTAGCGCAGCCCGATCGCCTCCGCGCGCTGCACGAAGCTGCGCTCCGAGCGCTGCTCGATCAGCGCGAAGCGGCAGCTGCCCTGCCGCAGGAAGTCCGCCGCACCGGAGCCGTCGGTGAGCAACGTCCTTGTGCCCGCCAGGAAGACGAGGCTCGGCTCGTGATAACCGGCCGCAGCCGCCTTCGGTCCGACACAGCTGACGTTACGGAGCGCGCGCGCGATCTCGATGCTGGGGAACAGCGGCGTCAACGACGGCAGCACGATGCCGTAGATCGTCACGGCCAGCATCAGGGCTGCGACCAGCGCGTTCAGGAATGAGCGCTCGGCGCGGTTGGTATCGAACAGCCACCAGGCGAACAGGCCGAAGATCAGCGCGGCCGCGATGAACGGCCAGGCCACGAAGGCCGGCTGCCGCGTCAGTATCACCGAGCCGACCACCGCGATGATCGAGGCCGCCGCCGGAATCGCGAACCACCAGGCCGCGCCGCGCATCAGCCAGGACCGCGACAGCACGCGCCGCTCCACCGCGCCTGCAGTCAGGATCGCGATCGCCGGATAGAGCGGCAGTACGTAATGCGGCAGCTTGGTCAGCACCGCCTCGAACACGATCCAGGACGGGATCAGCCAGGCCAGCAGAAACTGCGCGCCGGGCTCGCGCCGCGCCCGCCACACGGCGGGGGCCGCCATCGCGGCGAGCGGCGCACCGGGCCAGAAGGTGATCCAGAACAGCACCAGATACAGCCCGGGCGGCGCGCCGTGGGATTCCTGGGCGCCGAGCTTGCTGAGCATGTCGCCGCCGACGGAGGTGGTGAAGAAGGTGTCGCCGGCGCGCCAGAAGATGGCGACGAACCAGGGCAGCACCAGCACCAGCATCCACATCAGGCCCCAGACCGGGCGCAGCCGCCACAGCCAGGAGGAGTCGCGGTCCTGGATCGCGAGCGCGACGATGGTCAGCCCCGCGAACATCAGGATCAGCGGCCCCTTGATCAGGATGCCGACGGCCAGCGCAGTCCAGAAGATCGCCGGCCAGCTCCATGGCGGACGGGCCTCGTCCTCGGCGCGCTGCCAGGACAAGTAGGCCCGCGCCATCGCTCCCATTGCAGCAACCACGCAGAGCAGCAGCATCGCATCGGTCTTGGCGAGCCGCGCCTCGACGCCGAGCAGCACGGAGGCGCACATCATCAGCGCGGCCAACACCGCGGCGCGCCGCGTGACGAAGCCGAGCGCGGCCCAGTAAGTCATGAGCACGGCGCCGATCGCTCCCATCAGCGACGGCAGGCGATAGACCCAGATGCGCAATTCGGCCTTCGGCAGCTTGAGCATCGAGGCGGCTTCGACGGCGACCGATTGCAACCAGTAAATGCCGACCGGCTTTTTGTAGCGGACGTCCTCCTGGAAACGGATGTCGACATAGTCGCCGCTCTCAACCATCTGCTTTGTGGCCTGGGCGAAGCGTGCTTCGTCGCGGTCGATGGGCGGGATGGTGAAAAAGCCCGGCAGGAACAGCAGCAGCGCGCACAGCACCAGGAAGGCGACCGCGCGCGCATGGCTTGTCGTGACGATGTCGAGCATGCGCACGAGCCCACTGCCCGGATTTGTGGGCGATTTCGACTCGCGGGGGGCTCCAAAACGAGGGCTGGGGTAGGTCTCGGCCATTGGTTCCGCTTACGCTGAAACCGCCATCGCCACAACCGCTTGAGGCAGGGTCATTGAATTCGAATGACGACTGTGTCCGCGGCGCCCGTGGCGTCGATCACGGTGAGCCGGGCAAAGCCCGGACCGGGCGGATCGATCAGGCGCTGGCGGCGACCGTCGATTTCGCCGTGCGCGGCGCCGTTAACCATGATGGTCATCGGCAACACGCCACCGGCGACCTTGACCGGCATGGCGGCGCTCTCCCTGCCTCCCGATCGATCGACGTCGATCCGCGAGCCATTAAGGGGGAACTGGATGCGCAGCGCCTGCTCGCTCCCCGTGCGCACCAGTTCCCCGACCGGGCGAAACCGCTTCAGCGGCAGCGGCAGCTTGGCATTGCCCGCCACCAGGGTTCCCCTTGGCGGCTTCGGCAATGGAGTCAGCGTTTTGCCGGTACGAGCAAAGGCGTCGAACAGGATCGGCGCCGCGGCGATGCGGCCGATCAGGCCGGGAACCGGCGCGCCGTCCGGACGGCCGACCCAGACGGCGATGGTCATACGGCCATCGAAGCCGACCGACCAGGCGTCGCGATAGCCGTAGGAGGTGCCGGTCTTGAAGGCGATGCGGTGATGGGCGGCGTTCTCCGGGGGCGGCGTGCCCAACAGCACGTTGCCGACCTGCCAAGCCGCGACCTGATCCAGCAGCCGCAGCGCCTCGCGGTCGTCCGTGCCAGCCATGACCTCGCGCAGTGGCCTGGTGGTGCCGAGACGGGGGAAACCCGTATAGAGCTGGGCAAGGTCCTGGAGCGTGACGCCGACGCCACCGAGACCCATGGCAAGGCCCGGCGCCTCATCCTTGGGTAGAACCAGATTGCCGCCCGCCTGCCGCAACCGCGAGGTGAGCCGGCTTGAGCCGACGCGATCGAGCAGCACGATCGCGGGCACGTTCAGCGACAATTGCAGCGCCTTCCTCACCGGTACCGTGCCCTGGAAGGTCATGTCGAAATTCTCCGGCGCGTAGGAGCCGAAGCGAACCGGCCGGTCGTCGACCAGGCTGTCCGGATGGACGAAGCCGTCCTCGAAGGCGAGGCCATAGATGAACGGCTTCAGCGTCGAGCCCGGCGAGCGCACCGCGCGGGTCATGTCGACCTGCCCTGCCCGACTCGCGTCGAAGTAGTCCGCCGAACCGACGCGGGCGAGAACGTCACCACTCTCATTGTCGACCACGATGATGCCGACCGAGACGTTGGGCCCGAGCGCAAGGGCGCGGTCGCGGGCCAGCGGCTCCAGCACCTTCTGCAGATTCGCATCGAGCGTCAGCTTGATGACCGGCTGGTCCTTCACGATCGACAGCGCGGTGTCGGACGCATGCGGCGCAAGGATGGGCATCGGCTTGCGCAGTTTCGGCACGGGCACGGCCTTGGCCTGCCTGGCATCTTCTGCGCTGACGATCTGCTCCTCGACCATGCGGTCGAGCACACGATCGCGGGCCTTGCGCGCGGCATCGGGATGACGGTCGAGGCGGCGGGTCTCCGGCGATTGCGGCAGTGCGACCAATAGCGCGGCTTCCGCCAGCGACAGGCGCTTCGGCTCCTTGCCGAGATAGCCCAGCGAGGCGGCGCGAATGCCCTCGAGATTGCCGCCATAGGGCGCGAGCGCAAGATAGAGATCGAGGATCTGCGCCTTGGTCAGCATGCGCTCGAGCTCGATCGCGCGCACCATCTGCCTCAGCTTGGCATAGAGCGAACGCTGTCGCCGCGGCTCCATCAGCCGCGCCAGCTGCATGCTGATGGTCGAGCCGCCCGAGACGATGTGGCCGCGCGTTGCGAGTTGCAACGCCGCCCGCCCGAGCGCCAGCGGGTCGATGCCGTTGTGGGCATGGAAGCGCTGGTCCTCATAGGCGAACAGCAGTTTCAGATAGGTCGGATCGACGTTGACCTTGGCATCGACCGGCAACCGCCAGCGCCCGTCGGCCATGGCATAGGCACGCAGCAGCTTGCCGTTGCGGTCCACGGTCGTGGTGGAGACCTGCCGCGCTTCGTCGAGCGGGAGCGGGCCGAGGGAGTAGACCCATCCGACGAAGCCGATGATGGCGAGGATGAGGAAGAGCGCAGCCGCCGAGAGGATACGCATGGTGGTGCGTTCTCGACCGCTGTCATTCCGGGGCGGCTCGAAGAGCCGAACCCGGAATCTCGAGATTGCGGGTCTGGTCCTTCGGACCATCCCGGAATGACGAGAGCTGCTACCGTCGTCGCTCATCTCACTCACTTCGCCGCCCGGACCTCGACGCTGCCCGTGCCGGTCCGCCCATAGCGCGAGGGATTGTACATGTCCTCGACATAGGCCTGCGGCAGCACGTATTTGCCGGGCGAGACCGCGCGCACGACATAGGCGACAGTGAACACCGACTTGGAGTCCGAGGCCCGGTCGACTGCCGCCGTGAAGCGGTCGTCGCGGAACTCGGTATTCTCGGGCTCCTCGCCGTCCTCGATCCAGTCCAGCGTGCCGCTGTCGCCGGAGGACACCAGCTTCGGATTGTCGATCTCGAGGCCGGCCGGCAGATAATCGGCCACCATGATGTGGCCGTACTCCGGTTTGGCCTCGGTGATCTTCAGCACCACCGCAAAGCGCTGGTTCTGCTTGACCTTGCTGATGTCGGCCGGCTTGCCGTCGAGCGTGAAATAATTCCGCTCGATCTTGAAGCCATTCGATGCCGCGGGCTCCGGCGTCACCGGCGAGCCCGATACCGAGACCACCGCCTGCACCGGCGCGTCGCCGGTATTGGTGATCTTCAGCGGCTTGCCGCTCAGCGTGTCCGCTTTGTAGCTGCGATAGACCGCGGTCTTGACCGGCTGGCCGTCGACCTCGATCGAGAGATTTTCCTTGGCCAGCGCCCGCGCCGCCAGCACCAGCCACGCATTCTCCTGCGTGGAGGTGTAGGGCGTCAGCCCGCGTGCGGTCTCGACCCGCGACACCGCCTGGGTCAGCGTCGCCTTCGGCGCATTTCCTTCGCTGGCAAGCGAGACCAGCGCCGCGGCATCGCGAAGTTGCGAGCCGTAGTCGGTGCGGCCGAACTCCAGCGCCGGCTTTGGCGCGAGGCTGTCGAGCGCTGCGCCATAGACCCGCTCGGCGCGGTTGCGGTCACCGACCAGCGCCAGCGCGGCGGCGAGCTGCGACTTCGCGATCGGGGTCGCAAGGTTGTTCAGCTTGGTGTCGGCGAGATAGCGGAGATCGCCGATCGGTGCTGCGCCGTTGCGTGCGAGCACGTAGAGGCCGTAGGCGAGCTCGCGGCCCCCATCCTTCTCCGGCTCGTCAGCATTGACGACGGAGTTCCGGATGCGATCGAGCGCGTTCTTGAACAGCACGTCCGGGACAGCAAAACCTTTCTCGCGAGCGCGGGTCAGGAAGTCCGTCACATAGGCGTCCAGCCAAGCATCGTCGCCGCCGGCCGACCACAGCCCGAACGAGCCGTTCGAGCCCTGGCGCGCCAGGAGCCGCTCGATGGCGTCGCGGATGCGCTGGTCGACTTCGGTGTCCATGGCCAGATGCGCGCCGGCGGCGAGGTCGTTGACGTAGAGCAGCGGCATGGCCCGGCTCGTGATCTGCTCCGAGCAGCCATAGGGATAGCGGTCGAGCGCCTTCAGGATCGTCGCCGCGTCCAGTGCGGTCGACAGGCTCGCCGAGACCGAGACGCTGCCGGTACCCGGCACGAGGTCGGAGAACATGTCCGAGGTCAGCGTCAGGCTCTCGCCCTTCGCCAGGGTGCGGATCGAGCGCCGTGCCAGCACCTGCGTTGCTGCCTTGACGTCGAGCGCGTAGTGACGCGCGAGGGCGAGGCCGTCCGGCCCCTTGATGTCGACGTCGAGCGTCGCCTGCCCCGCCGCCGTCGCGTCGATCGCCAGCGCGAACGAATTGCGCTGCTTGGCGGCGAGCTTCACCGTGGTGGCGGGATTGCCGGTCATCTTCACCGGGCCGCCGGTCTTCACGTTGATGACGTAGTCGCCGGCCGGACCCTCGACATTGTCGATCTCGAGATTGACCGTGCCGCGATCGCCGTTGAGCAGGAAGCGGGGTAGCGTCGTGGTCAGCACCACGGGGTCGCGGATCACGACGTCGGTGTTGGCGCGGCCGAGCTTGGTCGCGGTCCACGCCACCGCCATCACGCGCGCAGTGCCCGCGAACTCCGGAACGTCGAAACTCGCTTCGGCCGTGCCATCCGCGGCGACCGTGACGATGCCGGAATACAGCGCCAGCGGCGTTTGTGCGGGCGGCGAACCCTGGAGCTCGCCACCGGCGTCGCCGCCGGATTTGATCTGGCCGCGCGTGCCCGACATGCCGTCGATCAGCTGCCCATAGAGGTCGCGGATCTCCGCGGACAGACGGCGCTGGCCGAGATAATAATCGTCCGGCGCCGGCGGCTTGTAATTGGTGAGATTGAGGATGCCGACGTCGACCGCGGCGATGACGACCTTGGCGTCCTCACCCGGGTTGAGCCCGTCGAGCTTGACCGGGATCTTCAACGTCGCGTTCGGCCGGATCAGCGCAGGGGGTGTCAACTTCACCTGCAATGTACGGGCCTGCTTGTCGATGCCGAACCATTTAAGCCCGATCGCGCGGCCCGGCATGCGCTGGGCGGCCGCGTCGAGCGGACGGCGCAGCGTCGCCACGACATATGCGCCGGTGCCCCAATCCTTGCCGATTGGGAGCTTCACTTGGGCGGTGCCTTCCTTGACGTCGATGGTCCGCGTCGTCAGCAGTCGTTCGCCGACCACGTTGATCGTGAGCTTGCCGGCGCTGCGGACGTTGACTGACACGGTCATGGTGTCGCCGGAGGAATACTGCGGTTTGTCGATCGAGGTTTCCAGCAGATCCGGCGTGTCCGCGCTGCCGTCGGAATACCAGCCGACGTCGAACTGGACCGAGGTCACGGGGCCGTCGGCGTCGTTGGACCTCACGTCGAGCCGGTAGCGGCCCGGCTGCGGGTTGAGTGAGATCCGCGACGGCTTGTCGGCGGCGATCACGACATCACCATCGGCGACGCGCGAGGTGGACTTGACCGGCTCGTACTCCCAGTAATTGTTCTGGCGATACCATTGGTAGCGCGACTCCATTTTCAGGAGCTCGTAGCGCAGGCCGTCGCGGCGCAGCCTCTCGCCCTCGGGGGAGACGAAAACGACGTCGAACTCGGCCTTGTCGCCCTCGGCGACGTTCTTGTCGCCGAACAGCGGCTTGACGCCGATCTGCGCCGCGGAGGGCGCGACCGGCAGCACGATCTTGCGCTCGACAGCGCGGCCGCCGGTCTCGACCATGCGGACGAAGATCTGCGCCTCCTGCGGCCGGGTCGAGGCCGGCTGCTTGTCCAACGTCACCGGGAAGGTCGCAACGCCATTGGCGTCGGCCTCCGGCAGGTTCTCGAGCGGCGTGCGCTCGTTGGAGGTGCTCTCCTCGTCGTCGATGCCGAACTGATAGCCGGCAAAGCCCGGACGTTCGCTCGCGGGCGCGATCAGCATGTCGCCTTCGAGCTGCAGACCCGAGGCCGGTGCGCCGTAAAGAAAATGACCGTCGACCTTGAGCTCCACTGGAGTGTTAGCTTTGATCACCTTGTCCTTGGCCGACAAGTCGAATTCGATCCGATCGGGGACGTAGTCTTCGACCATGAAGGTGGTCTCGCCGACCGAAGCGCCCTTCGGATCGGTGAAGGCGCGCGCGCGCCAGGTGCCGGTCGGGACGGCCGGGTTGAGCGGCACGGCCAGCGTGCGGCCGCCGGCGCCCTGGTCCGCCAGCACCGCGCGGCGATATTCGACGCCGTCGGGCCGCTCGATCACCAGCGTCATCGGCCCGCCCGTGACGGCATTGCCCTGCCCGTCGCGCAAGAGTGCGGTGAGATAGACCGTTTCGCTGGACCGGTAGACGCCGCGCTCCGCATAGACGAAGGCATCGGCGCCAGCGGGCACCGCGCGACCGGAGACGCCGCGATCGGACAGATCGAAGGCGGAGGTCTTCAGGCTCAGAAAGGCGTAGTCGGCCTTCTCCGCCGTGACCGTGAGCATCGCCGGCGACAGACCGCCCTCGCCGCGCGCAAGCCCGGCCTCGAACAGCGCATGGCCGGCGTCATCGGTCTGGCGGGTGGCCAGGATCTCGTTGTTGCGGGCGATCAGCCGCACCTCGGCCTTGCCGACCGGATCGGTCGACGCCAGCGAATTGACGAAGACGTGGATGCCGTCATTTCCCGAGTAAGCGGAGAGGCCGAGATCGGAGACGATGAACCATTGCGTGGCGAGCTGGTAGTCCTCGTCGGAGCCCGGGCCCTTGGCCGCGGCGGTCATCACGTACACGCCGGGCTGGAGCTCGCCGAGCGCCTGATCCACCGGGAACGCCGTGGTGACGTCCTGATTCAACGTCATCGCGGTCGCTAGCTCGCCGGACCAGACCTTGACGCCGCGCTCGCCGCCCAGATCCGAGAGCTGGTATTTCGACAGGGTCTTCTGGAAGTCGCTGTCCACCACCGTATTGATCAGGTTGCGGTCTCCGATCCGGAACACGTTGATGTTGACCGCGGGCGTGTTGACGCTGACCACGGGAATGCCGCGCTGCCCGGTCCTGGGGAGCACATAGGCCCGGCTGGTGAAGCGCACGAACGGCTTGCGGTCGCGGACATAGACGTTGAACTCGGCGGATTTCGGCAGACCCTCCTTCACGGTCGAGGGCAGGCCGGCGCGCAGATTGATGTTGTAGCGCTCGCCGTGCTTCAGCCCGTCGACGCAGAGCTGCTTGCCTTCGGCCGACAGCGCCGGCTTGTCCTGCCCAGCGAGCGCCAAGAATGGCGCGAAATCGGTGCGCTTG
>JAEYTQ010000725.1 GCA_023433965.1 Pseudomonadota bacterium
ACGCTCCGCATGCTCATCCTCCCTGGACGTTGGCCTTTACCGGCCTGTTTGTTCAGACGATAGCGAGGCGCGTGCAGCGAGGCAACCCGCAAGGCTTGCTGCGCTCGCGACAATTTGGATGACAGCATATCAGGTGCTTCCCTCGCGATGCGAGAGTGCAGGTGCGAACGGTTCCTGCGCGGGCGTTGGTCTCGACTGCCGCAACAAGCTCCTCCGTCGTCCCGGACAAGCGCCTTATGCGCGCGCAGATCCGGGATCCATAACCACAGGACGTGATTCGAGGAAGACTCGGAGTTTCCGGTTCGCGCCGCAACTCCTCCTTGGGAGTATGGGTCCTGGGTCTGCGCTTACGCTTGCCCGGGACGACAGAGGAGTTTGTGGCGCTTGCCCGTGCGCGCTATCAAGCGCAACCTTTACACGATCCTCGATGCCTTGTTGCCCCAATAGCGGTCCCGCAGCAGCCGCTTGTACAGCTTTCCCGTCGGCAGCCGCGGCAACTCCTTCTCGAAATCGACCGAGCGCGGCACCTTCTGGCGCGACAGCGAGCTGGCGCAGAAGGCGATCAACTCATCCGCGAGCGCGGGGCCCGGCGTCACGCCCGGCATCGGTTGCACCACCGCCTTCACCTCTTCGCCGAGGTCGGCATTGGGCACGCCGAACACGGCGGCGTCCGCGACCTTCGGATGGGTAATCAGCAGGTTCTCGCATTCCTGCGGATAGATGTTCACTCCGCCCGAGATGATCATGAAGGTGGCGCGATCGGTGAGATAGAGGAAGCGGTCCTTGTCGACATAGCCGACGTCCCCGACCGTGCTCATGCTGCCGTCCGCCGAGCGTGCCTCCTTGGTCTTCTCCGGGTCGTTGAAATATTCGAACGGCGTTGCCGTCTTGAACCAGACCTGGCCCGGCGTGCCGGCCGGGCACTCCTGCATGTTCTCGTCGAGGATGTGCAGGTCTCCGAGCAGCACCTTGCCGACGGTGCCGCGATGGCTGAGCCATTCTTCGCTGTTGCAGGCGGTGAAGCCGAGGCCCTCGGTCGCGCCGTAATATTCGTGGATGATCGGTCCCCACCATGTGATCATGTCGTCCTTGACCAGGGCCGGGCAGGGCGCGGCGGCGTGGATTGCGATCTCCAGCGAGGACAGGTCGTAACGCGCTCGCACCTCCTCCGGCAGCTTCAGCATGCGCGAGAACATCGTCGGTACCAGCTGGGTGTGGGTGATGCCCCAGCGCTGGACCAGCTCGAGATAACGTTCGGCGTCGAAGCTCTCCATGATGATCACGGTGCCGCCCATGCGGATCGTCAGGTTCACGGCAGCTTGCGGCGCCGAATGATAGAGCGGCGCGGGCGACAGATAGACCATGCCTTCCCGGTAGTGCCAAAGCTTGGTCAGGAAATCGAATAGCGGCAGGTTGTGCTTCGGCGGCTCTTCCGGAAGAGGCCGCAAGATGCCCTTGGGCCGTCCCGTGGTGCCGGACGAATACAGCATGGCGGTGCCGAGCCATTCGTCCGCGATCGGCGTCGCCGGCATGTCGGCGGTCGCCTCCGCCAGCCCGACGATGCGTTCGCTCCCTCCCGGGCCGTCGGCGACGATGCAGAGCTCGATGCCGGGGCAGCTCTGGATCGCCTCGCGCGCGATGCCGAGCTTGGCCATCGACGTGATCAGGATCTTCGACTGGCTGTTGACGAGGAGATAGGCGAGCTCGCCCGGCGTCAGGAAGGAGTTGATGCAGGTGTAGTAGAGACCGGAGCGCTCGCCTGCGCCGCAGGCTTCGAGATAGCGTGAATTGTTCTCCATGAAGATCGAGTAGTGGTCGAGCCGCTTCAAGCCGTGCTTGCGGAACAGATGCGCCAGGCGGTTGCTGCGGGCCTCGAGCTCGCGGTAGGTGACGGCCTCGCCGGTCGTCGCCATGATGAAGGCGGGCTGCAGCGGGCGCAAGCGGGCGTGCGTACCAGTATACATCGAACCTCCGGCTTTGGATCAGGCCGCAAGAATCAGGATATCGCGCACGTCGGCGGCACTCTCGATCTTGCGTGGGTTGCGCGGAATCCAGTTCGTCCGCATCGCCTGTTCGGCGATCGCGTCGAAATGCTCCGGCGAGACGCGAACGTCTGCGAGACTGCGCGGCATGCCGAGCGAACGGATGAAGGCATCGAGCACATCGGCGGCGTCGTGGCCGGGATAGCCCATGGCGGCCGCGACGATCATCTGGCGTTCGGCAGTGTCGCGCGCATTCCAGCGCATCACGGCCGGCAGCATGACGCAGGAGGTGTAGCCATGCGGCACGTTGAAGGCCGCGCCCAGCACGTAGCCGATGCCGTGGCTCGCGCCCATGGGAACGCCGGCCGACAACGCGCCCATCGACAGCCAGGTGCCGAGCTGCGCGTCCATCCGCGCATCGAGATCGGATGGATTGGCCTTCACCCGGGGCAGCGCGTCGGCGAGCATGGCGAGGCCCTTCACCGATTGCGCGTCGGCATAGGGATGTGTCTCGCGCGAGCAGATCGCCTCGACGCAATGGTCGACGGCGCGGATGCCGGTGGACAGGAACAGCCATTCCGGCGTGTGCACGGTGATGGCGGGGTCGAGGATGGTCGCGCGCGGCACGGCGAGCGGATGGCGTAGCATCTGCTTCACGTTCGTCTTGCGGTCGGTCACGCCTGCGATCGCGCTGAACTCGCCGCCGGCGATCGTGGTCGGCACGCTGATCTGGCGCACGGTCGGTGGCTGCATCTCGGGCGCGACGCCCTTGTGGACGCGGATGCGGTCGATCTCCGGTATATCGGTGATGTCGTTGGCGAGGCAAAGCTGGACCGCCTTGGCGCCGTCGGTGATGGAGCCGCCGCCGACGGTGACGATGAGGTCGGCGTCCGCCTCGCGCGCCGCCTTCGCCGCTGCGATCACCGCCTCGCGCGGCGTATGCGCGGGCATGGCGTCGAAGACGCCGGCGCAACGCGAGCCGAGAGCTCGTCTGATCTTCTCGATCTCGTCGGTCTGCCGGTTGAGCGTGCCGGAGACCATCAGGAAGGCGCGGCGTGTTCCCAGCCGGTCCATCTGCGCGACGATGGCGCCGGCCGCAGGATGGCCGAACACGACCTCTTCGATCGCGCCGAAAACGACACGTCCCTGGTGCACGCTGTCCTCCCGGACAATTCGTCTTGTTCTTGGTGGGTTAACCTAGCCGAGCCGCCGGCCTCCGTCATGTGCGAAGGCGCTGGGCCCTCCGGAGGACCATCGAGGGGTCCTCGCGGGGAGGGTAAGCAGAAGGCTCCGAAGCCGGCTATCTCCCCTGTCAACCCGCCTTCCGGCCTGGGCACTCTTCCGAGCCTTGCGCGCATCGCGGTCTTGAAGAGTTCATCTTGCCCACCCATCTTGTGACGCCCGCAGGTAGAAGCGTACCATGTGCTGTCTGCGGCTTTATGCGAGGACCTCGGATGAGCGGACCGGATGGACGCGAACAGTTTGCCAAAAACCACGATCTCGTTCTGACCCGACCGATTGCAATCGCCGCGCTGCTCGTCGCGGCTTTCGCGCTCACCGGTTGTGACAAACCGGCATCGCAGGCCGCCGCCCCGCCACCTCCGCCCGTGACCGTCGCCCAGCCGGTCAAGCGCACCGTCACCGATTGGGACGAGTTCACCGGCCGCTTCGAGGCGATGGAGGAGGTGCAGGTGCGGCCGCGCGTCGGCGGCTTCGTCAACTCGGTGAACTTCCAGGACGGCGCGATCGTGCGCCAGGGCGATCTGCTCTACGTCATCGACCCGCGTCCGTTCGAGGCGGTGGCCGCGCAGGCGGAAGGGCAGCTGGCGGACGCGCGGGCCAGGGTGGAGCTTGCCAAGCGCGAACTCGATCGCGGTCTCAGCCTGGTGCAGACCAGCGCGGTCTCCGAGCAGGTCGTCGATCAGCGCCGCCAGGCCTTGCAAGCCGCGCATGCCGCCGAGATGCAGGCCGACGGCGCATTGAAGGCCGCCAAGCTCAACATCGAATTCACCCATGTGACCGCACCGCTGACTGGCCGCGTCAGTCGCCATCTCGTCAGCCCCGGCAATCTCGTGCAGGGCAGCGACAGCGGATCGTCGACCTTGCTGACCTCCATCGTGACGCTCGATCCAATCTACATCTATTTCGACATGGATGAGGCGACCTTCATCAAATACAGCAAGCTGTGGTTCGAAGGCCGGCGCCCGAGCTCGCGCGATACGGCAAACCCGGTGCAAGTGTCTCTCGTCGGCGAGACCAAGCCATCGCATGAAGGCACCATCAACTTCCTGGACAACCGCCTCGACGTCTCAGCGGGAACGCTGCGCAGCCGCGCCGTGGTCAAGAACACCGATCAGTCGATCCTGCCCGGCCAGTTCGGCCGCGTCCGCCTGATCGCCAGCGCGCCCTATGAGGCGCTGCTGATTCCGGATGCCGCCATCGCGACCGACCAGTCCCGCAAGATCGTGTTCGTGGTCAAGCCCGACGACACCGTCGAGGCGCGTCCCGTCGTGCTCGGGCCGCTGGACGACGGCCTGCGCGTGATCCGTGAGGGGCTGAAGGCGGAGGATCGGGTCATCGTCAACGGCATCCAGCGTGCCCGCGTCGGCGCCAAGGTTGCGCCGCAGACCGCTCAAGCTCCGGCCGGTGGCAAGTCATGAATCTCGGCCGTCTCTCCATCAACCAGCCCATCCTGGCGATGGTGCTGTCGATCGTGCTCCTGATCGTCGGCGCACTTGCCTACACCACGCTGCCGGTCTCCGAATATCCGCAAGTGGTGCCGCCGACCGTGGTGGTCACGACACAATATCCCGGCGCCTCCGCGCAGACGGTGTCCGACACGGTCGCAGCTCCCATCG
>JAEYTQ010000757.1 GCA_023433965.1 Pseudomonadota bacterium
AGTTTAGAATCGTTTTGATCTGGATCGATTCAAGGGATCTTGCGAGCCGCTCGCATTGACCCGCTATTTTGCCGCCGATACCAACGACCCATCGTTCATCGAAGTGAATGAGCGAACATGAAGATGGGGCGTTTGGTAATGGGGCAGGTGGTCGCACCGAGGTCGTTGCGTTCGGTCGCAGCAGTCGATCTGGTGGATGAAAAGTTTGCGGGCGTTTCTGGCAAGAAGGCCTCGGCCGTTGCGAGCCTGATCGCGGTGGCGTCGGTATCGAGCGGCGCGCAGGCGCAGCAGTCGAATCTGCCGCCGGTGACGGTCGATGCGCCTGTCGAGCGACCGCGTCCGACCGGATCGAAGCCCTCTGCGGAACAGATCAGGGCGCGCAATGCGATTCGTCGCGCAGCGCAACGCGACCAGGCGGCGCGACAGGCAGCGCCGATCACGCCGTCAGGTGCACCCGACGGCAATCCGTATGCCGATCCGGCCGCGCCTTACAAAGTCGACCACGTCCAGGCTTCCGGCAAGTTTCCCGAGAAGATGCTGAACACGCCGAAGACCATCACGGTGCTCAGCAAGGAAGTGCTCGAGGACAAGAACGCCACGACACTGAAGGAGGTCGGGCGTTCGACCGCGGGCGTGACGCTCGGTTCGGGCGAGGGCGGCAACGCGTTCGGCGACCGCTTCTTCATCCGCGGCTTCGACGCCCGCAACGACGTGTTCATCGACGGCATGCGCGATCCCGCCGTTTCCATCCGCGAGAACTTCTTCACCGAACAGATCGAGATCCTGCGCGGCCCCGCGTCCTCCTATGCCGGCCGCGGCACCGCCGGCGGCGCCATCAACATCGTCACCAAGCAGGCCGGCGACGTCAATTTCAAGCGGATGGACAGCGAGTTCGGCACTGACCAGACCAAGCGTGTCACGCTCGACGTCAACCAGGTCATCGATCCGACCTTCTCGGTGCGCGCCGGCGGTCTGTTCCAGGACGCCAATGTCGCCGGACGCGACCACGTCACCGACAATCGCTGGGGCACCTTCATCTCGACCAAGTACACCCCGACCAGCGACATCAAGATCACGACGAACTACGTGCACACCGATCTCAGCGGCTATCCCGATTTCGGCGTTCCCTATTACAAGCAGGGCAACGTGCCGGTGACCTCGGCTGGGATTCCGCGTGGAAACTGGTACGGCTTCCTCAATCGCGACTTTCAGACCGCGCGGCAGGACTTCGGCACCGGCACCATCGAGTACAAGGTCAACGAGGCCATCACGCTGACCAGCAAGGTGCGCGGCGAGCACTCGCTGCTCAATTATATCGGCACGCTGCCGCAGAACCCCAACACCACCAGCCCAAATCCGCTGCTCTGGACCACAACGGCGAGCGCGCAGAGCCGCTACCAGAACGTCGACGTGTGGGCCAACCAGAACGAGGCCACGTTCAAGCTCGACACCGGCGGGGTCAAACACACCGCGGTGTTCGGTGTCGAATATTCGAACGAGAACATTTCGATCGACCGCTACGCCGGCCTCGCATCCGAGTTGGCCGGCTCGCCCTTCACGAGCAATGGTGCCGTGACCGGTGTCAATCTGTACGCGCCGCAATATACCTACATTCCCTTCGGCATACCCTCGCTGCTCGGAAATCCGACGCGCTATGGCGTCAACACCAGCAGCGTGTACGTCATGGACACCGCGAACTGGCAAGACACGGTCATCGTCAATGGTGGCGTGCGTTACGACGGCTACAGTCAGAGCGCATCGAACAATTCCAGCTATGTGAGGCAGAGCGCCGATCTGGTGAACTACAACGTTGGCCTGGTCTACAAGCCGTTGTCGATCGGCAGCGTCTATGCGGCCTACGCCACATCGGCCAATCCGTTCGGCTCGGAGCTCGACGCGACCGGCACCGACTACGGCGGCGTCCCCCCCAATTCGACTCTGTTGCTCGGGCCGGAGCGTAACAAAGCGATCGAGGTCGGCACCAAATGGGAGCTTGCCGATCGTCATCTGCTGGTGACCGGTGCGCTGTTCCAAACCACCAAGGACAATGCGCGCGAAACCGTCAACGGCCTGCTGACCTCGGGTGCGGCCTACAGGATCCAGGGCATCGACATCGAAGCCGAGGGCAAGATCACCGATCGCTGGAGCATCTTCGGCGGCCTGGTGCTGATGCAGTCCAAGGTCACGCAGAGCGGCGTCGCCTCGAATATCGGCTTGCAGCTCGCCAACATCGCTCACCAGTCGTTCAGCATGCTGACCAAGTACAAGTTCGACGGGGGATGGGAGCTCGGCGGGCAGGCAGTCTATCGCTCGAAGGTCTATGGCGGCACGTTCGCGGCCAACACCAACGAGCTGCCGAGCTACTGGCGCTTCGATGCGTTCGTGGAGAAAAAGATCGACCAGAACTGGACCATGAAGTTCTACGCGCAGAACCTCACCAACAAGCTCTATTACGACTCGTTCTACCGCAGCAACGTGCCGTTCGTAGCGGTTGCACCCGGGCGAGCGTTCTACGTCGTGACGACTGCGAAGTTCTGATCATGTTGACGTGTCTGCCTGGCGTTCTCGGCAAGCATGATGTGGCGGATTTCCGTCGCATCATGGACGCCAGCGAATGGGAGGATGGACGCTCCACCGCCGGGGCGCAGTCGGCGATGGTCAAGCGCAATGAGCAACTCCCACCCGACGGCGAAGTCGCGCGAAAGCTGGGCAACCGCATCATCTCGGCGCTCACCTCGAACCCGCGCTTCATCGCGGCGGCGATCCCGCTCCAGATATTCCCGCCGCTGTTCAACCGCTATGCGGCCGACAGCGGCCACCATTTCGGCCTGCATGTCGACAACGCGATCCGCGGCGATCGCCTGACCGGCCTACGCATCCGCACGGACCTGTCCGTGACGCTGTTCCTTGCCGAGCCGGAAGAGTACGACGGTGGCGAACTCGTGATCGAGGACACCTACGGCTCGCACGAGGTCAAATTGTCGGCCGGGGACTGCGTGCTCTATCCCTCGACCAGCCTCCATCTCGTCACCCCCGTGACCAGGGGAACGCGGGTTGCGTCTTTCTTCTGGCTGCAGAGCATGATACGGGACGATCAAGCCCGAAGCATGATCTTCGACCTCGACACCGCGATACAGGCGCTGGTGGAACGGCTCGGGCGTGACGATCCCGAAACGGTCAAATTGACGGGTATCTATCACAACCTCATTCGCTACTGGGCCGAAGTATGAA
>JAEYTQ010000782.1 GCA_023433965.1 Pseudomonadota bacterium
GATCAGGATCCCGGTGCAGCTCGGCGGCGGCATTCGCGATCTCGCGACGGTCGAAGCCTGGCTCGACAAGGGCATCACCCGCGTCATCATCGGCACGGCGGCGGTGCGCGATCCGGAGCTGGTGAAGGCTGCGGCGAAGAAATTCCCCGGCCGCGTCGCGGTCGGGCTCGACGCGCGCGACGGCAAGGTCGCGGTCGAAGGCTGGGCCGAGACTTCGCAAGTTACGGTGCTGGAGATCGCCAAGCGGTTCGAGGACGCCGGCGTCGCCGCCATCATCTTCACCGATATCGCGCGCGACGGCCTGCTCAAGGGCCTGAACCTCGATGCGACCATTGCGCTGGCGGATAGCATCTCGATTCCTGTAATCGCCTCCGGCGGCCTCGCCTCGATCGAAGACGTGAAAGCCATGCTGACGCCGCGGGCGAAAAAGCTCGCGGGCGCGATCGCAGGCCGCGCGCTCTACGACGGCCGGCTCGATCCGGCTGCGGCCCTCACTTTGATCCGCAACGCACGCGCCTAGGAGCTGATGCATGTTCAAGGTGCGCGTGATCCCCTGCCTCGACGTCAAGGACGGACGGGTCGTCAAGGGCGTCAACTTCGTCGATCTCCGCGATGCCGGCGACCCCGTCGAGGCCGCGATCGCCTATGACGCCGCCGGCGCCGACGAGCTCACCTTCCTCGACATCACCGCGACCCACGAGAACCGCGGCATCATGCTGGACGTGGTCCGGCGCACGGCGGAAGCCTGCTTCATGCCGGTGACCGTCGGCGGCGGCGTGCGCGAAGTGAACGACATCAAGACGCTGCTGCGGGCCGGCGCCGACAAGGTCTCGATCAACAGCGCCGCGGTGGCGCGGCGCGAGTTCGTCAAGGAAGCTGCCGAAAAATTCGGCGAACAGTGCGTGGTGGTCGCGATCGACGCCAAGCGCGTCAAGCGTCCGGGCGGCGACCGCTGGGAGATCTTCACCCATGGCGGCCGCAACTCCACCGGCATCGATGCGATCGAATATGCCCAGGAAGTGGTCTCGCTCGGGGCCGGTGAAATCCTGCTGACCTCGATGGACCGCGACGGCACCAGGCAGGGCTTCGACATTCCGCTGACCCGAGCGATCGCCGACAGCATTCCCGTTCCGGTGATCGCCTCGGGCGGCGTCGGCAATCTCGACCATCTCGTCGACGGTATCCGCGACGGGCACGCGACGGCTGTGCTGGCTGCCTCGATCTTCCATTTCGGGGAATTCACCATCCGCGAAGCCAAGGAGCACATGGCGCGGCGCGGGCTGCCGATGCGCCTTGATGCCTGACGACTCCGGTTCATAAGAATGCTACGCTGGCGGCAGGCAGATGGCCGCCATGGTCCTGTGTTTCCTCGAGTAAATCCGATGCAGCGTTTCACGATCCATGATCTGGCCGAGACCATCGACGCCCGCGCGGCGGCCGGCGGCGAAGCGTCCTATACCCGCAAGCTTCTCGACAAGGGGGCCGAGCATTGCGCCAAGAAGTTCGGCGAGGAAGCAGTCGAAACCGTCATCGCTGCAGTCGAAAACGATCGCGCGCATCTGATCGCTGAAAGTGCCGACCTGCTCTATCATTTCCTTGTGCTGCTGAAGGCGCGCGGCATAAAGCTGGAAGAGGTCGAGGCCGCGCTGGGCCAGCGGACCGCGATGTCGGGGCTGGAAGAAAAGGCGTCCCGCAAGGGCGGTTAGGCAAGGGCGAAGAGATCGCAACGGAAAGGCGGCGCCATGGATATCCGCGCACCCGAGCAGCAGTATAATCCGTACCGCGTCTATACGCGCGAACAATGGGCGCGGCTGCGCGACGATACGCCGATGACGCTGGAGCCGGGCGAGTTCGACCGGCTGCGCTCCCTGCACGATCGCCTCGATCTGCAAGAGGTCGAGGACATCTATCTGCCGCTGTCGCGCCTGTTGTCGATCTATGTCGATGCGATGCAGCGCCTGTATTACGCCGAGCGCCAGTTTCTCAACATCCGCGACCGCAAGGTGCCCTACATCATCGGCGTCGCTGGCTCCGTTGCGGTCGGCAAGTCCACCACCGCCCGGGTGCTCCAGGCGCTGCTGGCCCGCTGGTCGCCGCGCCCGAAGGTCGAGCTGATCACGACCGACGGATTTCTCTACCCCTACGCGGTGCTCGAGCGTCACGGCATGATGCAGAAGAAGGGATTCCCTGAGAGCTACGACCTGCCGCTGCTACTCAGCTTCCTCTCCGACATCAAGGCCGGCCGTCGCAATGTGCGCGCGCCGGTCTATTCGCATCTCACCTACGACATCGTGCCGAGCCAGTGGGCGGAGATCGACCAGCCGGACATCCTGATCGTCGAGGGCGTCAATGTCCTGCAAACCGGCAAGCTGCCGCGTGACGGCAAGGCGGTGCCTGTCGTCTCCGACTTCTTCGATTTCTCGGTTTACATCGACGCCGACGAGACGGCACTGCGGCAATGGTACATCAAGCGCTTCCTGGCGCTGCGCGACACCGCGTTCACCAACCCGAAATCCTACTTCAACCGCTATGCGCTCTTGTCGGACGAGGAAGCCACCGCCACCGCGATCGCGATCTGGGAGCGCACCAACCTCGCCAATCTCGAGGACAACATCCTGCCGACCCGCCCGCGGGCGACGCTGATCCTGAAGAAGGGCGCCGACCACACCGTGGAAAGCGTGGCGCTCAGGCGACTGTGACCGCGTGGGAGCGGCAAATATCGAGCTGCGTATCTTTTGATGCAGACTAACCGAGGGTATTCGGTTATGGCCTTCGAACACGCGAGGGACCATGGTTGATCGTCTCAGAAGCGCTGCGGAGCAGCTCGAACCGCCCGAATGTCCGGACTGCCACGTCGAGATGAGGTGGTATCGCTCGGAGCTGCTCGCAGACGAGCCGGTCCCGGTCATCGCCCATCTTTTCGCCTGCCCGCATTGCAAGCGCGTCGCCCAGACCGAGACGATCTTCCGGGGGCCGGAAGGTCCGCCCGGCCGACTTTCGGCACCCCGCTTCGCCGCTCACGCCGCCTAGGGGCGTAACACCATCGTCCGGACCTGCCCTGGCGGCCGCCGCGCGGGGTGGCGCGTGCGCCAGCAAGGTATTATCGTATATATATATTGGAACCAGTATCCTGCCTGTCCGTTGAGCAAGCCCGACGCTCGCCCGCCGCCCGAGGATCCGTATGAGTCAAACGCCGCTTGACGAGCTCGATGACGGTCGCCGTCTCGAGCTCCTGGTCAACGCGATCGTTGACTACGCGATCTTCATGCTCGACACCGACGGGACGGTGCGGAGCTGGAACGCGGGGGCCCAGCGTCTCAAGGGCTATGCCGCGCGGGACATCATCGGCAGATCGTTCTCGGTGTTCTACACCCCCGAGGATCGCGCAGCGGGCATGCCTGAGAAGGCGCTGGCGACCGCGCGCGAGACCGGGCGCTTCAATTCCGAGGGCTGGCGTGTGCGCAGGGACGGGAGCCGGTTCTGGGCGCTCGTCGTGCTCGACGCCATCAAGGACGAGCAGGGCCGCCTGATCGGCTTTGCCAAGGTGACGCGGGACATCACCGAACGGCAGCAGGCGCACACGGAGCTGCTCGAGAGCGAGCGACGGTATCGCCGGCTGATCGAGGCCGTGATCGACTATGCCATCTTCCAGCTCGATCCCGAGGGCAACGTCGCCACCTGGAATCCCGGTGCCCAGCGCATCAAGGGCTATGCGCCGGTGGACATCATCGGCCAGCACTTCAGCCGGTTCTATACGCCGGAAGACGTCGCAAGCGGAGTTCCGACACGGGCGCTGGCGGAAGCTCGCGAGCACGGCCGCTTCGAGGCGGAAGGCTGGCGCATGCGGAAGGACGGAACGCGCTTCTGGGCGTCGGTCATCATCGATCGAATCGTCGGCGAAGCCGGCGAGATCATCGGGTTTGCCAAGGTCACCCGCGATCTCACCGAGCGCAAGCGCGCGCAGGACGAGCTCAAGCAGGTCCAGGAGCAGTTGATCGCGTCCCAGAAGCTCGAGGCCGTCGGGCAGCTCAGTGGCGGCATCGCGCACGACTTCAACAACCTGCTCATGATCGTGCTGGGCAATATCGAGACCGCGGAGCGCAATGCCCGACAGCTGGCCGGCACCGGCAATCTCCAGCGCTCTCTAAGCCACGCCAAACGAGGCGCCCAGCGAGCGGCGGCGCTCACCAGCCGCCTTCTCGCCTTCTCGCGACGGCAGGCACTCGATCCCAAGCCGATCAACGTCAATAACTTCCTCAGCAACATGCAGGACTTCCTGCAGCGAACGCTCGGCGAGCGCATCGAGGTCGAGACGGTCGGCAGCGCGGGCCTCTGGCAGATCGAAGCCGACGCCAACCACCTGGAGTCCGCCATCATCAATCTCGCGATCAATGCGCGCGACGCCCTGCCCGACGGCGGCAAGCTCACGGTGGAGGCCGTGAATGTCTCCGCCGACGATGATTACAGCCGCGTCAATCCGGAGCTGTCGCCCGGCCAGTACGTCGTGGTTTGCGTGACCGACACCGGAAGCGGAATGTCCAGCGAGGTGCTCGACCACGCCTTCGAGCCTTTCTTCACGACCAAAGAGCCGGGGCACGGGACCGGGCTTGGTCTCAGTCAGGTCTATGGCTTCGTCAAGCAATCCGGCGGCCATGTGAAGATCTACAGCGAGGTCGGTCACGGCACGAGCATCAAGATGTATTTCCCGCGCTACCTCGGCACGCGTCAGGCGCCCGTCAACGAGCCCGAGGACGTGTTGCCCGAAGGCGAGAAGATCGAAACCATTCTCGTGGTCGAGGACGATGCCGATCTCCGGACCTATGTCTGCGACGTCCTGCGCGACCTGAACTATCGCATCCTGGCTGCACCGAGCGCCCAGGGCGCCCTGACCATCCTCCTCCAGGAGGAGCCGAAGGTGAATCTGCTTCTGACCGATGTCGTCATGCCCGGGATCAACGGCCGTGAGCTCGGCAGGCGGGCGCAGCAGATCCGGCCGGGACTGAAGGTGCTCTACATGACCGGATATTCCCGCAACGCCGTCGTTCACCAGGGCCGCCTGGATGAAGGCGTGGATATTCTCGAGAAGCCGGTCTCGCAGGCGAAGCTGGCGCTTCGCGTGCGTGAGATCCTGGACCGGCCGGTCAAGGCATGAAACTCACTTGCGGGCCTCCTGCCGCGCTTTCGAGTTGATGAAGATCTGCCACGCCGTGAGAAACATCGCGGCAACGAGCGGGCCGATGACGAAGCCGTTCGCTCCGGAACTCGCAAGGCCGCCGAGGGTGGCGAGCAGCACGACGTAGCTTGGCATCTGGATCGACTGGCCGACCAGGATCGGACGGAGAAAATTGTCCGCAAGGCCGATCACGAACGTGCCGAACGCAAGCAGGATGACACCCTTCGTCACGGCGCCCGACACGAGCAAATAGAGAGCGACCGGCACCCAGATCAGGGCGGAGCCCAGCACCGGCAGCAGCGAGACCAGCGCCATCAGCGCGCCCGCCAGCAGCGGAGCGGTCAGGCCGAGCAGCCAGAAGATGAGCCCGCCAAGCGCGCCCTGGATCAAGGCGACGAGAACGATTCCCTTGATCGTCCCGCGGACGGCGAGGGTGAATGCGTCGAGAATTTCGGCGGTGTGGCTCGGGCGCAGCGGCAGTGCGTCGCGGATGCGCGCGCTGAGCTCTTCGCCATCGCGCAGCAGAAAAAACAGCAGGTACAGCATCACGAGCAGGCTCGCGACGAACTCCAGCGTCACCTGGCCGATGTTGAGCGCATGCCCGGCCAGCTGCTGGCCGGCCGGCACCACCATGCTCGACAGGCGTTCCTTCAGGGCCGAAAGATCGATGCCGGCGAGGCGATCCGACAGTGACGCAGCCCAGGCAGGCAGCGCGGATTTCAGCTGCTGCAGCGGATGAGCGAAACTGATCTCTCCGCTCTGGACGCGCTGATACAGCTCCCCTCCCTGGTCGATGAGCGAAGCGACGACGACCGCCACGGGGATCAGGACCATGACGATCACCACGAGCACCGTGAACAAGGCGGCGAGGTTCGGCTTTCCCGGCATGGAGTCCAAAATGCGTCGATAGAGCGGGGCGAAGATGATGGCCAGCAGCGTGGCCCACAACACTGCGCCGGAGAACGGCCAGAGCACCCACCCGAACGCAATCGAGATCGCGGCAAGCAGGATGAGGAATGAACGGTCCTCTGATGTTCTCACGCGGTCGCCAGCCTTTCAGTCGCTCGTCGGAGCACGTCCGTAGCACAACACCGTGGCGGGACGGCAAGCCGTGGCGGCCAATCGCCTCACCCGCCACGTCACGCTGGCGGCTTCCCTCATGCCGGCGATTCGGGCCGGAGGGCCCTCACTTGCCTGCTTTCGCGTTCCAATCCGCAAGCTTGATGCGGCCTGCGAAGGTGGCCGGGCCGGAGCCGGCGGCCTTGTAGACGAAAGCTTCGCCCTCCTGAACGTTCCCGGCTTCCTTGCCGAAGGCATCGGCGATGTTGGTCTTGTGGGTGACCAGGAGCGTGTTGGTGCCGGCCTTAGGCGGCGTATCGACGAGCTGACGCACGGCCTGCCCGGCCTTGGTATTGGCGCCGGTCGGATTCGCCATTCCGGAGGCGCTGGCGTTGCTGCTGTCCGTCAGCGCATCGACCGGCTTGACCTCGCGGCCGGAGATCAGCTTGCCCGCCTCGACCGCGCGGTTCAGCCGGCTGGTGTAGACATCGCCGACCGGGATCGCGAGGTCCTTGATCGCGGCGCCGATCTGGCGCGCCATGTCCCTGCCCTTGTCGCTGAGCTGCCGCTGGGCACTCATGTCGTCGAACTTGAACGGGTAGACATCCTTCTGGCTGTCGTCGGTCGCGGTGTGCCGGAAGATCAGAACGTAGCCGCCCTGCTTGAGCGACGAGATGAGCTCGGGTGCATCGGCGGCGGCGGGCCGGGAGATTCCGGCGAGGAGGACGATGAGTGCGAAACGGCAAAGCAGGTTCATGCGAAAAATCCTCTGTTGCAAAATGTCCCCCGAGGATGGTGACGCGCAACGCGCCCGATTTCAATTATGGATTGCCGGTCGAGATCAGGTTCCCGTCAGATTCGGGATCGCCTGCGGCTGGGATGCGGTCAGCTCCGCCAGCGCCTCCTCGAGCTTCTGGCGGTCGAGCGGCTTGATCAGGAATCCGTTCATGCCCGCCTCGAAGCAGGCATAGCGGTCCTCCACCAGCGTGTTGGCGGTGAGCGCGAGGATCGGAGTTTGCTGACCGCCCGAGTGATCGGCCAAGGCGGCCTCATGCGCGCGGATGCGTTTGGTCGCCTCGATGCCGTCGAGCTGCGGCATCTGGATGTCCATCAGCACGAGATCGTAGGGCGTGCCGGCCGACGAGGCCGCGAGCCAGTATTCCAGCGCGGCCTCGCCATGGGCCGCGATGACGACGCGGTGGCCGAGTTTCGCCAGCAGCGAGCGCATCAGCAGGGCGTTGATCTCGTTGTCCTCGGCGACGAGGATCGAGAGGCCTTTCGCCGCTGCTGGCCCGGCGGACGCAGCCGGTGGCTCCGGCGCCAGCTCGGGCGAGGCAACCTCCGGCGTCAAAGCGAGGCGCGCGGCGAGCGAGGCGGCGCGCAGCGGCTTCACCAGAAAGCCGGTGAAGGCCGGCGACAGTTTTTCGTGGCGCGAGCTCGACGTCAGCAGCACGAGGCGCTGCAACGCGTGGGCGCGGGCGACCTCACCGAGATGATCGGCCCTAGCGGCGCCGATCGCACGATCGATCAGCACCGCGTGCCACGCGCGCTCCGGCAGCAGCGCTTCGGCGACGGCCGCGTCCGCAACCATGCAAATCTGGCCGCCCCAGCGCTCGAGCCGCCGGGCGATCAAGGAGGCCTCGATGCCGTCGGCGACGATAAGCATCGACTTGCCGGTGAGGTCGGGAGCCGGAAAGGCCGTCTGTCCGGCGCCCGCTTGCGAGGGCGGAAGCGGCACCGCGACCTCGAAGGTCGAGCCTTTGCCCGGTTCGCTTTCGAGCGTGATCCGGCCGCCCATGCGCTTGACGATGCGTTCGCTGATGGCGAGGCCGAGCCCGGTGCCGCCATAGGTGCGGGCGACGCGCGGGTCGGCCTGCTCGAATTCGCGGAAAATGCGCTGCTGCGCGTCGGCCGCGATGCCGATGCCGGTATCGCGGACGAGAAAGCTGATCTCGTTCGGCCAGATGCCGGGCTCGACGATCAGCGCGGCGCCGCCATTCGCGGTGAACTTGATGGCGTTGCCGGCGAGGTTGAGCAGCACCTGGCGCAGCCGCGCCGCGTCGCCGACGACTTCGAGCGGCAGGCGCTCGTCGATGTACGCGGCGATCTCGAGCGTCTTCGCCTGCGCGCGCGGCGCCAGCAGCTCGGTGATCTCCTCGATCAGGGTTGAGAGCGCGAAGGGACGTTGATCGAGGTCGAGCTTGCCGGCCTCGATCTTGGAATAGTCGAGCAATTCCTCGATCAGCGCCATCAAGGCTTCGCCCGAGGTTTTCACCGCCCTGGCATAGGTTGCCTGCTCGGGCGTCAGGTTGGTGTCGAGCAACAGGCCGCCCATGCCGATGATGCCGTTCAGGGGGGTTCGGATCTCGTGCGAGGCCATGGCGAGGAAGCGCGACTTGGCCCGGTTGGCGGCATCGGCCTGGTCGCGGGCCTCGGCCAACGCGCGCTCGGTCTCGGTGCGGTCGGTGACGTCGCGCCCCACGCTCTGCAATTCGGCCGGTTGGCCGGCATCGCGGCGGACATAACCCTCGCGCCAGGCGATCCAGCGCGCGCCGAGCGGGGTTGCGATCTTCTGGTCGTGGATGCGGGTGCCGCTGCTCTCGCGGGCGTTGTCGCCCTGCTCCAGCACGTCGAAATCGAACCGCGTGCCCACCAGCGCGCTGCGCGGCTGTCCTGCGAGTGCGCAATAGGCCTCGTTGGCGAAGGTGATGCGGCCGTCGGTCGCGCGCAGCACGATGAGGTCGCCCTGCTGCTCGAACAGGCTGCGGGCGCGTTCTTCCGCTTCCTTCAGCTCCCAATTGCGGTCGATCAGCGCCTCGTTGTGGGCGGCCAGCTTGCGCAGCCGCTTGCCGACGAAGCGCAGGCGCATGCTCAGCGTCGCAAGGCCGAGGCAGGCGAGCGCGAACAGCAGGCTCGCGCCGATCGCAAAGGCGTGCGGATCGTAGCCGGAGTTCTCGGACCGGCTGCCGGACACGAAGCCATAGGCGCCGCCGAATGTCGCCGAGAAGATCATGAAGGAGCGGATCGCGAAGGCGATGCGCGGATGCTGCCGCCTGAAGCGGCGCATGCGCACCTTGATCCGGAACGTTCGATCCATCGTCACCGATCCATCACCATCGAGCCTGCTTGAAACCCGCCGCCGGGTCGGCGATGGCGCGCCGACCTTGCGAACAGTTTGAGGCGCCGGAATCGCCTCCGAACAGGGTTGACGAGGTGTTAACGGCTCAGAGCGAAGCCGCCTGGAAGCGACCATGACCGCCGTGAGCGCCGACGATCAGGGCCGCCGCCTCGCGCGGCGAGAACGTCTTCGAGCGCACATGGATGCGGTAATCCGCCGGTCCTTCGCCGGAGAGATAGATCACCTCGCCGCCGTCGACGGGCTGGGCGGCAATCGAGACCAGTCGTCTCGACGGATTGGCCTGGCAGGAGTCCGGCTCTGAACCGGTGCCGTCGTCCACCACGGTGAAGTCCGCAGCGTCGGCGTCTTCGGTGATCTGGACCCGCACCGTGGCCCGCGCGGGATCGTCGGTGAAGGCGACATGCACGCCGGCGGTCCAGTACAGGGAGGTGAGCTCGACCGACGTGTCGCCGAGCGCGATGCAGGGATGCGAAACCGACCCGATCTCTGCGCGGGCAAACACCGCCGCCGCCAGCAGGGGAACGACCGAGGCCAGGAACTTGAAACGCAACATGACACTCTACTCGCCGGGCCCGGGGTGAAACTCACAACCGAAACGCGTCGGGCCTCATGGTTTGCAGAGCGTAAAGGAAACTCGTTACCGCCGGGTTGATGCGAAGGCGCGTTCACGCCATCTGCCGCACATCCTCTGCGAGTGCCCGGTAGGACAAGGCTTCGGCCAGATGCAGCCGGCCGATCTTGTCGGCATGGTCGAGGTCGGCCAGCGTGCGCGCCACCCGCAGCACGCGGTGATAGCCGCGCGCCGACAGCCGCATGGTCTCGGCGGCATCGCGCAGCAGCTTTTGGCCTTGCGCATCCGGCTTTGCGATCTCCTCAAGCACGGAGGCGGGTGCCTCGGCATTGGTGCGAATATGGGGCAGCCCGGCATCCGCATAGCGCGCGAGCTGGATGTCGCGCGCGGCCGCCACGCGCGCGGCGACCTCGGCCGATCCTTCCGCCGGCGGCGGCAGGATCAAATCGGCCGCGGTCACGGCCGGCACCTCGATGCGCAGGTCGATGCGGTCCATCAGGGGACCGGAGATGCGCGCCTGGTAGTCGCCGGTGCAGCGGTCGATGCGGCCGCGCTTGCAGGCATAGCCCGGCTCGAACGCATTGCCGCAGCGGCAGGGATTCATCGCCGCGACCAGCATGAAGCGGGCCGGGTAGGTAACGCGGTGATTGGCGCGCGACACCGCGACCTCGCCGTTCTCCAGCGGCTGGCGCAGCGAATCCAGTACGCGCGGATCGAACTCGGGCAGCTCGTCGAGAAAAAGCACGCCCTGATGCGCCAGCGAGATCTCTCCGGGCTTGGCGCGCGCGCCGCCGCCGGTGAGTGCGGCCATGCTGGCGGAATGATGCGGCGAGCGGAACGGCCGCCGCGCCGTCAGCGCGCCGCCCTCGATCTCGCCGGCGACCGAGGCGATCATGGAGACCTCGAGCAGCTCGCCCGGCGACAGCGGCGGCAGGATCGAGGGCAGCCGCGCCGCCAGCATCGATTTGCCGGCGCCGGGCGCGCCGATCATCAATAGATGATGCCCGCCGGCGGCTGCGATCTCCAGCGCGCGCTTGGCGCTTTCCTGGCCCTTGATGTCGCGCAGGTCGAGCGTCGAGGCCGCGGCCTCGTGCACCCTCGGCGAGGGCCGCGACAACACCTGGGTGCCCTTGAAATGGTTGGCGATCTGGATGAGCGAGCTCGCTGCGACGATCTGGATGTCGGGGCTGGCCCAGGCCGCCTCTGAGCCGCAGGCCGCCGGGCAGATCAGCCCCTCCTCGCGCATATTGGCGCCGATCGCCGCGGGAAGAACGCCCGCCACCGGCGCAATCGAGCCGTCGAGGCCGAGCTCGCCGAGCACGGTGAAGCCGCTCAGCGCATCCGGCGGGATCGCCCCGATCGCCGCCATCAGCCCGAGCGCGATCGGCAGGTCGTAATGGCTGCCCTCCTTGGGCAGGTCGGCCGGCGCCAGATTGACGATGATCCGCCGCGCCGGCAGCGCCAGCCCGGAGGCGATCAGCGCCGAGCGCACCCGCTCGCGCGCCTCCGAGACCGCCTTGTCCGGCAGCCCGACGATGGCGAAGGCCGGCAGCCCAGGGGCGACCTGCACCTGCACGTCGACCGCACGGGCCTCGATCCCCTCAAAGGCGACGGTGGAAACCCGCTGCACCATGTTCGAACCAGCCTGCCCTCTCGCGCAATTAGGGGTAGCAGAGCGCGCCCCTCAACGCAAGAACAATACGGGAACAATCCTCGGCAAACCGGCAAATCCTAACCACTCGTCAACGCGGTGCGGAGACTACGTCTCGAATGCGACTGGCTGTCCTCAGCACATTCCAACGAATGTCCATTACTCTTGGGCCTGCGGGATGGGCCGTGGTCTAACGGGTGAACAGTTCAAATGCTTGCAAATCGCCGGAGAAGCGAACGTCGGGTGTGCAGCCGTCTCGCCAAGATCCATTTTGGCGCGGGCTCGCTGCCGCGGGATTGCACGATCACGGATATTTCCGATGGCGGTGTGAAAGTGGTGGCGGAATTCCTGGAGGTGCCGCCGCAATTCACCATCATCTTCGCGCCCGATTATTCCCGCCAATGCCGCCTGCGCTGGCGCATCGGCTGCGAGTTCGGCGCCGAGTTCGTCGATTAAGGTCTCGCGAGCCGCCTCTTAACGCGGCTTTAGCGTTAATCGGTCAGCATCCCTGATCAGTCGCCGAGTGATCAGAGTATGTCCAAGCGTTCGCCCTCCGCCCTTGCTCCGGCGAGATTCCTGCTTCCTGCCTTCATGGTCGTTGTCCTCGGCGGCTGCCAGACCAATGGCATCGAGGATGTCACGGGCGCGCTCGGCGTCAAATCGGAAACGGCTGCCAGGCCAGACGCAAGGTCGGATGCCCGGTCGGATTTGGACGCGTTGCGCGAGCGCTATCGCGCCAAGCCGAACGATCCCTCCGTCGCGCTCGCCTATGGCAAGGCGCTGCGCGAGACAGGTCAGCGGGCGCAGGCGGTCGCGGTGCTCGAGCAGGCCGTGCTCGCCCATCCCAGCAACAAGGCGCTGCTCGCGGGCTATGGCCGCGCGCTCGCCGACAGCGGCAACTTCCAACGGGCCTTCGACGTCCTCGGCCGCGCCCATTCGCCCAACGATCCCGATTGGCGCATCCTGTCGGCGCAGGGTGCCGCGCTCGATCAACTCGGGCGCAACGAAGAGGCGCAGCAATATTACGCCGCGGCGCTGAAGATCGCGCCGGACGAGCCGACCGTGCTGTCCAATCTCGGCCTGTCCTACATGCTGCAAAACAACTTGTCGAAGGCCGAACAGGTGCTCGGACGCGCTCATCAGCGCAATCAGAACGACGCGCGGGTCCGCGCCAATTTCGCGCTCGTGCTGGGCTTGCAGGGCCGCGAGGCAGAGGCCGAAATCCTCGTGAAAGCCGATCTGCCGCCCGATCAGGCCGCGGCCAAGGTCGCGGCGCTGCGGCAGCTGCTGGCCAAGAAGCAGCAGCGGGCGGACAGATAATCGCCCCTGGGTGGATGCTTACGACGCCTTGCGATGCGGGGCTGAGCCGCGTCCGGACCTGCCCTTCAGCTTCTTCAACAGCGGCTCGAGCAGCGAGCGCCTCGGCTTCTTCATCTCGCCGCGGCCGGCGAGGCGATTCGCCATGTCCTGGAACAGCAGCGTGGTGCGGTGGGACTTGGAGACCTCCGCGATCATCTGGCCGTTATTGGCTGCGGTCGAGAACAGTTTCGATTCGAACGGGATCACCGCGATCGGCTGGCTCTCCATGGTCTTGGCGAAAGCCTTGCTCTCGATCTCCGCGCGCTTGGGCATGCCGACCTGGTTGAGACAGTACAGCGGCGGCCGGTCGTTCGGCCGCGCCGCCTTCAGCACGCTCAGCATGTTCTTGGTGTTGCGCAAATTGGCGAGATCGGGCTCGGCCACGATCACGATGTCGTCGGCGTTGACGAGCGCGCGCCGGGTCCAGCCGGACCATTGATGGGGAACGTCGAGCACGATGCAGGGCGTCGTCATGCGCAGCGTGTCGAACACCGCGTCGAAGGCTTCGGCGCCGAAATCGTAGACGCGGTCGAGCGTGGCGGGCGCCGCCAACAGGCTGAGGCGATCGGTGCACTTGGCGAGCAGGCGCTCCATCAGCGCCGTGTCCGGCCGGTCCTGCGACAGCACCGCATTGGCGATGCCCTGCACCGGATCCTGGTTGTAGTCGAGGCCCGCCGTGCCGAAGGCGAGGTCGAGGTCGATCACGACCGAATCCAGCGCGAGGTCGCGCGCGATGGTCCAGGCCAAATTATGCGCGACGGTGGACGCGCCGACGCCGCCCTTGGCGCCGACCACGGCGATCACGCGGCCGGTGATGATGGCTTCGGAGGCCGAGAACAGGCTGCAGATGGAGCGGACCACGTCGAGGGTCTCGACCGGCCCGACCACGTAGTCGTTGACGCCGCGGCGCACCAGCTCGCGGTAGGGCGCGGTGTCGTTGGGATTGCCGATCACCACCACGCGGGTGCCGGGATCGCAGACGCCGGCGAGGTCGTCGAGCCCCTCGAGGATGTCGCGCGTGCCGTCGGATTCGATGACGATTACGTTCGGCGTCGGCATCGATTCATAGACTTCGATGGCGGCAGCGAGACCGCCGTCCTTGGCCGTGAGGTGAGCCTTGGCGAGCCGGCGATCCTGGCCGGCCGCGGTGACCGCCTTGAGCGTCTGCTCGGTCTCGCAGAAGGCCTGCACCGAGATGCGCGGAACCGGCGCGATGTGTTCCTCGGGATGCCCCAGGTGGTCCGCATCCTCGTCGTCGAAGCTTGTCATTTGCTCGTGTCGCTCAGTTTTGCCCGGTCGGATTCGGGGTAGACGGTCGCCGTCGTCGTGCCCTTGCGATAGCGCTCGAACGCGATGTTGCGCCGAGCGGTATAGGCGGGAGTCTCGGCGCGCGGCTGCTCGAGGTCGGCCGGGTTGTCGATCATGGCCGCGAGATTGCGCTGGCTGGCGCAGCCGAAATTGAAATACGGCCGGTTCTCGTTGTAGCCGGGGTTGAGGATGGAAGGCCCGACGTCTTCCGGCCACAGCCCGCAGGGGCCTGCGACGGCGGCAATCCTGGAATAGCTCAGGCGGATGGTGGGCAGCAGCCCGGGATCCTCGGGGCGATAGGGATGCTGGACGATGGCACGGGATGGCACACCGCCCGAGGCGAGCACGGAGCGGATCTCCTGATAGGTCGCCGCAGCCGCACGCGAATTGGCGGTGTCGACGGGCACGTCGACGACGACCGAGCCGGTGCCCTCGCGCATCCAGTCTGCCGCGATGCCGGCGACGTCCGAACGCTGTGCGGCGGAGAGCCCGCCCCTCGCCTTGCCGACGAAGATCACGGCCGATTTCTTGCTTTCCTGCACCGCGATCGGATGGCGCTGGCGATAGTCGGTCGGTACCGTCTGGGTGACGACCTCCGTGGTGTTGCAGGCGCCGAGCAGGACGGAGAGGCCGGTCAGTGCCAGCGCAGTCCTGAAGCTGCGACGTCGATCGGCTAATGGTGTCGTCATCGCTTGGTCCCCTCTTGCCCCGTGTCCTGTCCGGTCCCCGAACCGCCGTTTCAGTCGATGATGAAGCCGAAATCGTCCGGTGTGCCGGCGATCGGATCGACGCGGCGCGCGATGCCGTAGAGGCGGTTCATGCGGCCGAGCAGCGCCGTCTGTGCGTCCGAAGCCGGCGCGAAGCCGTCGTCGGGCCGCGACAATTCCTTCTGGGCGACCGCGCGCACCACATAGGGCGTCACGATCACCATCAGCTCGGTCTCGTTGTTGACGAAGTCCTGGCTGCGGAACAGCGCGCCGATGATCGGCACCTGGTCGATGCCGGGCAGGCCGTTGACGGCCTGCTTGGGCTGCTGCTGGATCAGGCCGGCCCTCGCCATCGAGCCGCCCGAAGGGATTTCCAGCGTCGTTTCGGCGCGGCGGGTCTGGATCGAGGGAATGGTGATCGAGTTGTTCGCCGTCGCGGACACCGCCTGCGTCAACGTGATCGAGTGCGTGTGCGACAGCTCCGAGACCTCGGTCATGACGCGCAGGCTGATGCGGCCCTCGCTGAGCACGACCGGCGTGAAGTTCAGGGAGATGCCGAACTTCTTGTAGGTGACCTGGGTGGCACAGGAGCGGGAGATCGGGTCGCAAGTATATCCTGCCGGGATCGGGAACTCGCCGCCGGCAACGAACGTGGCGGACTCGCCGGAGATCGCGGTCAGGCTCGGCTCCGCCAGCGTCCGCATGACGCCGGCGCTTTCCATGGCCCGCATGGTGGCGTTGACCGTGGCGATACCCTT
>JAEYTQ010000802.1 GCA_023433965.1 Pseudomonadota bacterium
CCGTGTTCTCCGGCATGATCGGCGTCACCGTGTTCGGCCTGTTCCTGACGCCGGTGTTCTATGTGCTGCTCAGAACCGTCACCGGCATGAAGCCGCTGATCCATCACGGCAGCGACATCAGCGCGGCTCCGGTCCAGGGGCCTGCCGAGTGAACAGCGTCCCGCCGCGGCGTGCCCCGGCGGGACCAAAAAGATCGGATCGCAACGATTACTTCCGGTTCTCCTTGCAGAATTTCAACGCCGCCAGCGCTTCGCCGGCCCGCGGGATCTGCATCTCGATGCTGTCCTCGTCGTCGTCCTCGAAATCGAGCGTGAGGCGCTTGGCCTTCGCGAGGCGATCCATGATCGACTGGTCATATGCGAAGATGCCGCGCACCGTGGTCCTGTCCATGACCTCCCACTTGGCCCTCTTCATGATGTCGGCGGCGTCGGTGCCGACGTCGGCCCGGAGAATTTCGCCGACCTTGTCCCATTCCCAACCGTCGTAGATCATCACGATCACGATCGCCTGCTCGGAATAGGTGATCACGATGACGTAGTCGCGGTTCTCGTCGTCCTTGTCCTTGTAGCCGCGGCTCGCGTTGCAATGGGTGTCCTGCGCGCGCTTCTCGATGGTCCAGTCGCCGACGTTGGATTTTTGCGCAAGCGCGGGCCTCGAGGACGAGGCGGCTGCGCTCAAGGCGCAAGCGAGAATTCCGGCGGCGAGAAGAGATCGTTGCATGTCGGCCGCCAGCGCATTCCCCGCGCGGAGAGGACCACCTCCCCCAGCGGCTCGCAAGAGGAAGAGGCGAACGCCAGCGGCCCTACTACGCCCGCCGCGGCACGATCGCGATTGGAGTAAAGGTGTAAACCTCCTCGCCGTGCTGGTTGAACATGGTCCATTTCACCAGCGCGATACCCTGCGGTTTCGATTTGGACGGCGTCAGGCTCATGACCTCGCCGACCAGATGCAGACGGTCGTTCGGCCGCACCGGCATGGTCCAGCGCAGGCCGTCCACGCCGGCGCCGATCAGCGGATGCGGGCCGAACGGTCGGGCCTGGATCGCAAGGTTCATCGCGATCGCGGCGGTGTGCCATCCGGAGGCGGCAAGCCCCCTGAACAGGGTGTGCTTCGCCGCCTCATGGTCGAGATGCATCGGCTGTGGATCGAACTCGGCGGCGAACCGCCTGATGTCGGCCTCGGTGACCACGACTTCAGGGGATTTGAACCGCATTCCGATAGTGAGATCGTCGAACCACTCGATCTGCGTCATGATTTTGCCTCGAAATATGACGTGCCGTTCCTGAAGAGACGGCTGAAAATGGCCTGAGCGATATGGACATAGCTGGTCCGCAGCGCACAAACCAGCGCAGGGTTCCGCGCGAAACCCCTTTCCCGGTGCGACGAAACACGCCTGAAACAGATGGCCGGTTAAGTGGTTGTCAAAATAAATACAGGGACGGCCACCATGCAATTCATCCTCGACCTGATCTACGAATATTCGTGCTGCCAGAGCCTCGTTCACCGGTCGCTGCGGGAGGATGAGCTATGATCGAGCTGATCTCCGCACTGCTCGCTCTCTGCAGCATCGGCGTCTTCGCCGCGCACGCGCTTGACGCCTACAACACCACGCACTCCTGACCGCCCTCGACTAGAACGGTCGCCGGTAGAAGTGCTCGGAATGCGTCGCCGGCGGGAACCGGTTGGCGAGCGCAAGCGCTCCCCTCTCGTCCGTCTCGAGTGCGATTTTCTGCGCCAGCATGACGTCGCCCGGCACCAGAAAGCCTGCGGGGACAAAGCACCACCCCATCGTGGGGCGGCCTTCCCCGTCGATCTCGTGAACGTTGGCGGCGGTGCCGTAGTGGATGCGATAGGTCCTGCCGGTGTCGCAGCCGACGACGTCGAAATAGCGGTGCTGCTCGAACTGAGCGCGCTGCCCCGGGGACAGCCATTCGGCCAGAAGCCGCCGACCGCGCGCATCCGGCGTGTTCTCGCCGAAGAAGCGCCGATAGAGTTCACGCAGCGCATGCAGGCGCGCACGCGCCGGGGCGCGAAGCCAAACTGCCGCGATCATGATCAGCCCAGATCAGCCGCCGACCAGGCGTGGATAGAACAGCGTTTCCTGGGCGGTCGGATCGAATGATCGGATCCGGGTGACTTCGCCGGGTCCGGTTCGCAGCGCGGCCGTGAAGCCGGCGCCGGTCAGCTCCCGAAAGCGCCGTTCGGCTCGCGCCAGCGCTTCGGCATTGCCAGGATCAAACTCGTGGCGCGTGTCGCCAGTCTGGTCCATCACGATCTGGGTTGCCATGTTGAGTCTCCTCATGCCCAGCCCTGAACTTGATCAAGCAAACGTCATGCCGCAGGTTCCTTTTGGCAACAACTTTCTATTGCTGACGCATCACGCCTTGCTGAGCGGCGGCTCAGCGTGAGGCCGCGGCACCCCCGCCCTCGTCGATCTGGCGGCCCATCAGCGCGATCGCCTTCTGATAGACGCCGGCCGCATTCCAGGCCTCGATGGCGGCGAAGTTCGGCTCGCCCGGCTGGTAGCCCGCTCCCGCTTTCCAGCCATGGGCTTTCAGGAAATTCGCCGTCGAATTCAGCGCGTTGGCGGCGACTTCGAGATTTCCGGTGCCGTAAGCCAGGATGCTCTTGGGCATGAACTGGGTCTGGCCGACCTCGCCATGCATCGACCCGCGGGTCGACGCCGACAGCGTGCCGCGGTCGATCAGCTTCAACGCGGCATAGAGCTGATCGGTGAAGAATTCGGGCCGGCGGCAGTCATAGGCGAGGGTCGCGATCGAGGACAGCATGTTCTGATTGCCGCGCTGGCTGCCGAAGCCGGTCTCCATGCCCCAGATCGCGAGCAAGGGTCCGGGCGGGACGCCGTAGCGCTGCTGGATCGAGGCGAACAAGGCGGCCTGCGATTGCTTGAGCTGCCGGCCCTTGGCCACGATGGTGGTGGCGCCACGCTTGGCCAGGAACTGGTCGAGCGTCAGCGAGAAGCTGCGCTGGCCGCGGTCGGCCGCAATGGTCGCGCTGGCGTAGTTGGTCTGCATCAGGGCCGACAGCGCGGTGGGACCGATGCCCTTTCCTTGTGCCTCCGCGCTGAATTCGCGCTTCCAGGCTTCGAACCCCGCCGGCGAGCTGCCGCATTGCGCGGCCTCGGCGGAGGGTGCGAGGCAACCGAGCAGCGTCATTGCGCCAAGAACCGCTCCCGCAACAGCCCTGCCCATGATCATGTCCAATCTCTCCTGTCCTATTCGGCGCGATCTTATCCGGAGGAAGGCGCCGACTCCATGGCCTGATCATGGGACAATTCGAGGCCTTCGAGATTGCCCTCCTTGCGCCATTTGTCGAGCAGCCGCAGGAATGCCACCGGGCCGCGCCAATATTGGCTGTTTCTTGCCGCGATCGGATCGAACTCGCCTTCATTGTTGTAGTAGCCGGGCGTGCATTCGGCCAGATAGGTCTGCCGGCCGAGCGCGGCCTTGACGACCTCCTCGACCCAGGCGTCCTCGGCGGCGAGCGTCGGCTCCAGGGTGCGTGCCTTGCGTTCGCGCACCTCCTTGATGACATAGGCGATGTGCTGCGACTGCTCGTCGATGATGTGCGGAAAATTGGCGCTCTGGCCCGCCTGCACCGTGACGATCAGGAAGCAGTTTGGGAAGCCGCGGCTGTAGAAGCCATGCAGGGTCTTGACGCCGTCCTGCCAGCGCTCGGACAGGCTCATGCCGCCGCGGCCATACACCTCGAAGCCCATGCGGCGCGCGTAATCGGTGCCGACCTCGAAGCCGCTGGCATAGATCAGGCAGTCGAGCTCATAGGCCTTGCCGTCGACGACGACCGCATTCTCCGTGATGCGCTCGACGCCCCGCCCCTTGGTGTCGACCAGATGAACGTTCGGACGGTTGAAGGTGTCGAGATAGTCGTCGTGGAAGCACGGCCGCTTGCAGAACGCCTTGTACCAGGGCTTGAGCGCAGCCGCGGTCGCCTCGTCCTCGACGATCGCATCGACGCGGGCGCGGATCTCCTCCATCTTGCGATAGTCGGCCTGCTCGATCACCTTCAGCGCCTCGTCCATCGACGCCACCGGCTGCGCCTGCCGGCGCGGCGCCAGCAGGATCTCGCCGAGCAGGCCGGTCCAGCCGTCCTGCACCAGGTCCCGGTCGAACGGCTCGCCTGAAATCACCGACGTGAAGTTGTCCATGCGCGCTCGCTGCCATCCCGGCTCGAGGCTTTGCACCCAGGCCGGATCGGTCGGACGGTCGTCGCGAACGCCGATCGCGGACGGCGTGCGCTGGAAGACATAGAGCTCCTTGGCCGAACGGCCGAGATGCGGCACGCATTGCACCGCGGTGGCGCCCGTGCCGATGATGCCGACGCGCTTGTCGGCAAGTCCGGTCAGACCGCCATCGGCATTGCCGCCGGTGTAGCCGTAATCCCAGCGGCTGGTGTGAAAGCTGTGGCCCTTGAACGTCTCGATGCCGGGAATGCCGGGCAGCTTCGGACGGCTCAGCGGCCCTCCGGCGAGGATGACGAATCGTGCGCGGATCTGGTCGCCGCGGTCCGTCTCGACCAGCCAGCGCGCGGCCTGCTCCTGCCATGTCATCCGCAAGACGACGGTCTGAAACAGCGCGCGCTCGTAGAGCCCGAAATGACGGCCGATGCGACGCGAGTGCTCGTAGATCTCAGGCGCCCGCGCATATTTGCGCACGGGCATGTAGCCGGTCTCTTCCAGGAGCGGCAGGTAGATGTAGCTCTCGGTATCGCAGGCGGCGCCGGGATAGCGATTCCAGTACCATGTGCCGCCGAAGTCGGCGGCCTTTTCCACGATGCGAAAATCCGCGATGCCGGCCTCGCGCAAGCGCGCGCCGCACAAGAGGCCACCGAAGCCGCCGCCCACGATCAGCACTTCCGTCGCTTCGCTGACGGCTGACCGCGCAAATCCGGGATCGGCCCAGGGATCATCGAGGTATCGGCCGAACTCGCCCGCGACCTCGATATATTGCGCCTTGCCCTCGGCCCGCAGACGGCGATCGCGCTCGTCGCGATAGCGCGCACGAAGAGCGGAAATATCGATCGTAGATGCGCCGGTTGCATCGGTCTTGTGTCTTTCCGCTGACATCCATTTCCTCCCGCCAATACTGCTTCGCCGGCAGCTCAGCTCACGTTAGCTCCTAAAAAGCACGCCATGCAATCACGCCGATTGTTTTTTGCGTGAACGCTGCGTGACGTTCCGCTAACCTCGAGCGCAAACCAGAAGCCTACGCCATGCAGCGACGTGGCAATCCGGAGGACACCATGCAGGGATTGATGATGGACATGCCGCTGCTGATCAGCGGACTGATCCAGTATGCGGCGGATTATCACGGCGAGGCCGAGATCGTCGCACGCGAGATCGAGGGCGACATCCATCGCTACACCTATGCCGATGCCCATCCACGCATCAAGCGCATGGCGCTGGCGTTGCAGCGGCTCGGCATGAAGCAGGGCGACCGCGTCGGCACGCTGGCCTGGAACACGCACCGGCATTTCGAGATGTTTTATGCGGCGCCCGGCATGGGCTACGTGCTGCACACCGTCAATCCCAGGCTGTTCCCCGAGCAGCTCGTCTACATCATCAACCACGCCGAAGACCGCCTGCTGTTCATCGACCGCGCCACGCTGCCGATCGTCGAGGCGATCGCGCCGCAGCTCAAGACGATCGAGGCCTATGTGGTGATGTCCTCGCGCGAGAGGATGCCTGAGACGAAGCTCGCCAACGTGCATTGCTACGAAGAGCTGCTGGAACGCGAGAACGAGGCCGGCTTTGCCTGGCCGGAATTCGACGAGAAGTCCGCCTCGACGATCTGCTACACTTCGGGCACGACGGGCAATCCCAAGGGCGTGATCTATTCGCACCGCGCCGCGATCCTGCAGACCATGACCTGCTGCAATTTCGACTTCCTGCCGGGACATGTCGAAGGCGTGCGCGAGGTGATGATGCCGATGGCGCCGCTGTTCCACGGCAATGGCTGGAACATGCCGTTCACCGCGCCCTATACCGGCTCCAAGCTGGTGCTGCCCGGCCGCAACTACGAGCCCGACAAGCTCTATGAACTGCTCGAAGGCGAGAAGGTCACGCTGTCGGCAGGCGTTCCGAGCTTCTGGCTGATCCTGCTCGACTGGCTCGGCCGCACCGGCAACAAGTTCACCACGCTGCGCGCGACGCTGTCGTCGGGCTCCGCCCCGCCGCGCGCGATGGTCGAGAAGCTCAAGCGCGACTACAATGTCGACTACATCCAGGCTTGGGGCATGACCGAGGCGCTGGGCTGCTCGATGCCGGGCCTGCGGCCAGGCTCGGAGCATCTTGGCGAGAAGGAGAAATTCGACCGCCGCCAAGTCTCCGGCCGCGCCTGTTTCGGCACCGCCTTGCGTATCGTCGATGATGCCGGCAACGAGCTGCCGCGGGACGGCAAGACCGTCGGCCATCTGCGCGCCCGCGGCCCCTGGGTCGCCTCCGGCTACATGAAGCTCGACGAAGGCCTCGACCGCGACGGCTGGCTGATCACCGGCGACATGGCCGTGATCGATCCTCAAGGCCACGTCACGCTGACCGACCGCTCCAAGGACGTGATCAAGTCCGGCGGCGAGTGGATCTCCTCGATCCAGCTCGAGGACATCGCACTGTCCCATCC
>JAEYTQ010000011.1 GCA_023433965.1 Pseudomonadota bacterium
CGACATGCTGAAAACCACATGCTGCTACTTGGCCGTAAAACGGCTCTAGAAAGGGTAGTCGCTTTTCTTCACGAGATGGACGAGCGCCAACACCGGCCAACCGTAATTCAGCTGCCGATGAGCCGCCGTGACATCGCAGACTATCTTGGATTAACTTTGGAAACGGTTTCGCGCGCACTTTCTACACTTCGCGAAAACAATATTGTGCGCTTCCATGGTACCACTCAGAGACAGGTGGAGGTACTTAGTCGCGCTGGCATCGCCGAGTTGGATTCATAAGACAGTCCCGTTGTGACTTCCGCTTGTGGCCCTTCTCGGAAGTCCGACAAAGTCCGCTTTCGCGCCGCTGTTAGAGCACAAGGGGACATCACGCGCGCCTGCTCTTGGCAGCAGATTTCATGAGTGCGTAGCCTAGTCGGACGCGATCTTCGCCAGCAGCGTCTCTGCGTCATCGAGCAGTGCCCGGATCGCCCGCCGCTCTGCGATCCCTTCTCGCGTGAACGCGCCGTGCCTTTCGGCGTTGCGGTTTCCCCGCGGCGCACCCGATCCCCGGGCGCCGCCGTGCATGCGGCAGCGGAGCTTGCCGCGTAGCGCGGGCGCGCGGCAGGCGAAGCCGCCGCGTGTGCGGGCGCCGCAGCGCGGGCTTGCCGCCATCGCAGCGGTGTTGCGGATGTGACCGGCGCTCATGCGCTGGCGGCTTGCCTTGCGTCGGCCCATTCGGCTTCGCCGGTTGGGCGGGGCGCAACGCCCGGATCGGCGCCGATCAGATGCGCGTGCTGCGTGACATTGCCGACGATCGCCCGCCCACCGTCCTGCACCGACAAATTCTGCACCGTGATCGCGCGCTCGTCGCTGTTGCGGTGGCGGTTCAGCGCCTCCATCTGGGCGGCGAAGGTGCGCGAGAGCCGGGTCATCGCGCGGGCGATGCCCTCCTGCTGCGCCAGATCGTCGGTGCAGGCGAGCCGGCAGGCACAGCGCATCGCCGCCATGTGCACCGACACCATCTGCGACACCAGCAAGGCCTCGATGGAATCCTTCGGCGCGATGCTCTTGATCGTCGAGATCATGAAGGCGAGATTGGCTTCGTCCGGCTTCTGGCCGACCACGCTGGCCTTGACCAATTGTCTCAAGATGCCGTGCATCGCGTCGCGGTCCGCGGCGCCGAGCGCCTCGGCCAGCAGCCGCTCGCCGGCCTGCGGGTCGGGATGGCTGATCGCGATGCGCCGCTTGTAGAGTTTTACACGCGGCGGCGCGGCGGGGACGCTGCGATCGGATGCCGCGAGCGGCGAGGGGATGTGGCGTTGGAGAGCTGTCGTCATGGGCTGTGTCCTTTGAGCGCGCAGGCGCAAACGGCCGTTCGCCGCTGTGCGTGAATGCGGATTTCGGGATGTCGATGAAGGGTTTAGGCGCTACCGCGTCGGCACGACTGCGATCCGCAGGCCGTGATGCTCACGCGTGTTGCGATGATGCCAGTATGCCACTGTTTTGCCCGACGCGACAGTGTTATTTTGTAAATCCGAAAAATTTCCACGCCTCGGCGCAAGCTCTTGTTCTGACAGGGGCGCTCTACTGTGCATGGGGTTGTTTTTCGCACTTTGTTTTGGAGAGCGGCGCGCACGTGCCGCGCGGCGGAATGACGGCGCGCCAACGCGATTGCGAAATCCGGCAGGGCCGCTAATCATGATCGTCGAAGGCGCCGTTCCAACAAGCATCCAGAAGCGGCGCCAAGAATTCTGGGAGAGAACGAATGCAACGAACGGCTCGCGCGCTGGCAGTGATCGCCGGCCTATGCGCCTTGGTGCTGGCGACAGAGGCCCCCGCGCAGACATATCCGTCGCGGCCGGTCAAGGTCATGGTCGGCTTCAGCGCCGGCGGGCCGGTCGACGTCGTCGCGCGCATCGTCGGAGATCGCCTCAGCAACAAGCTCGGCCAGCCCTTCGTGGTCGAGAACCGCGCCGGTGCCAACGGCATGATCGCCGCCGAAGGCGTCGCCCGCGCGGATGCGGACGGCTACACCATGCTCGCCTGCAACTCCTCGACGATCACGCTGAACAAGACACTGTTCAAGGATATCCGCTACGACCCGGAGAAGGACTTTGCACCGCTCACCACGGTGGTGTCGGCGCCGCTCGTCCTCGTCGTCAATCCCGAGAATCCCAAGACGGCGAACATCAAGACGGTGGCCGATCTCGTTGCCGCGGCCAAGGCCGCGCCGGGCGCGCTCGCCTACGGCTCCGGCGGCAACGGCAACCTCGCCCATCTCGCCATGGAGCTGCTCAGCCAGAAGGCCGGCATCAAGATGATCCACGTGCCCTATCGCGGCGGTTCGGCCGCGGAGGTCGGCATCCTCGCGCAGGAGGTGCTGGCGGTGTTCGATCCGCTCTCCGCCGTGCCGCTGGTCAAGGCCGGCAAGCTGCGCGCGCTCGCGGTGTCGTCGGCCGAGCGGCTGCCGGCGCTGCCTGACGTGCCCACCGTCGCCGAGGCCGGCTATCCCGGCTTCGACATCTCGTTCTGGGTCGGCTTCTTCATGCCGAAGGCAACGCCGGCGCCGGTCCTGGAGACGCTGCACCGGGAGATCGTCGCCGCCGCGAAGGAGCCGGCGGCCGCAGAGAAGCTCGGCTCGCAGGGCGTGGTGTCCGTGCTCAGCCCGGCCGACTATGCCGCGAAGATCGCCAGGGAGACCAGGGAGCTCGCCGAGGTCGTCGCGGCAGCGAACATCAAGGCGGAGTGAGGCGCTAGCCGCCGATCAGCTGCGCCAGCCGGTCGAGCAGCGGACGTTGGCCGGCGTTGATCTTCTCCCGCGCCGCGTCGAGCGCGAACCATTCGGCGCGGTCGACCTCCGGAAAGGCCTGCCGCTTGCCGCTGCGCGGCGGCCACTCCATCTCGAAATTGTTGCTGCGAATGCTGCGCGCGTCGATGTCGAGCTCGGCCGCGAAGGCGGTGACGAGCTTGCCGCCGCGCTGCCTGACCTCGCCGAGTGCGATCAGCGGCACGGACAGCGCGAGTCCGAGCTCCTCGCCGAACTCCCGTCGCGCGGCGAGCTTGGCGTCTTCTCCGTCGGCGTATTCGCCCTTCGGGATCGACCATGCGCCGAGATCCTTGTTGCGCCAGAACGGCCCGCCGGGATGAACGAGGAGCACCTCGATCGTCCCGCGACTTCGATAGGCGATGATCCCGGCGCTCTTCGATGGCATGGCAGGTTCCGTGCAGCAGCGCTCCGGCTTTCTCTCCGGAAACGGGTAGCCGCGCAAGCGGCGGCTCCGTTCACGAACCCGAGGGACGTTCGCCCGATGCGAAGCGAACGGCACGCGCCTTCGCGCTCTTGCCGGCCGCGCGGGCCGCGATCATGCTGCGGCCCTTGCGCTGGGCCACGGCATTGTCCCGCAGCCGGGTTGCAAACCGCTTGCGCGCACGGTTCGTCGTCGCCCGGGCGGCGAGCTGCTCGGCCTTGTCGATGATGCGCGCGACCGAGGGCGTGAGGTTGACCGGAACCCACGCCACGTCCTTGGCCTTGGAGAGGCTGCCGATGCCTTCGCAGGGCGCTTCGCGCGGCAGATCGATCCTGATCGCGAGGGCTTCGGAGCGTTCGATCCAGTCCTCGGCCTTGGTGCCGGTGATGATGCGGACATAGTCGCGCGTCTCGCGCGGCAGCCCGCTCTCCCGGGCCAGCCATTTCTGGACGCGGCCGGGGCCGGCGTTGTAGGCGGCGGCGGCGAGGCCGAGATTGCCGAAATCGTCGCGCAGCTTGCGCAGGAACTTCGCCGACGCCGGCAGCGCCTTCATCGGGTCGAAGGGATCGTCGAGTCCGACCTCTGCGGCCGTGCCCGGCATGAACTGCGCGACACCCTGCGCGCCGGCATGGCTGACCTCGTTGGACTTGAAGCGGCTCTCCTGCCAGATCAGGCGCGCGAAGAACGGCACCGGAATGCCGCTCGCCTCGGCGGCTCCGCGAAGCGCGTGGCAGAACGCGTCGGTCGGCGAAACCGGCCGCTCGGCGACGGGCTCGTTCGCCCGCGGCGGCTCGATCGTTTCCTCATGGGCCGCGCGTGCGTTGGCGACATCGATGGCCTGCACGCTGGCAAGGAAAAGCTCGACCACCGGAACAAGTGGCGAGGCATGATTGTTCTTGAGAACGGCGGTGTCGAAAGTTGATGTTTGCCGCGACGCCGACAGATCGAGGTCGCACATCAGAAGCATGAACGCGGCGCAAGCCGCGACGACAAATCGCATTTGCTGGGGCAACCTCGAACTGTGGGATGAACGGCCAGCGATGCGCCGGCGATAAGGAGTTCTTAACCTTCCGATTGCGGCAAAGCTGCGATCTCGCCGGTTCCTTCGGTGTTACTACGGTGTTCCCGGAGAGAAACTCTCCGAGGCTTCTCGGGCTTAGGACGCGCGATGACGATGCGATGGATATTGGGCGCGGTGATGTCGCTGTGGCTCGTCACGCCGGTGCTCGCAGGCAACCTCGATCCTGCTGCGGTGAATGACGCTGCGCGTCCCTCGAAGCTGCCGGCCACCGACAAGCCCCATGCAGCGGTGGTGAAGCTTCAGGTCCTGCTGGAC
>JAEYTQ010000076.1 GCA_023433965.1 Pseudomonadota bacterium
TAGCTCAGCGGTAGAGCAGCGGTTTTGTAAACCGAAGGTCGGGGGTTCAATCCCCTCAGCCGGCACCAGGCCCCGCCACACAGCCGCTTGTCGGCGGCTTTCCGAGTCAACGACGAGACTGGCAGCGCCTGCTCAGTGATCGCCTATAGTCCATCGAATCGTCGTGATGCTGCCGCGCAAGACAGCGAAGCGATGTCAACCGACAGATGCTCCCACGCGTTTTCTGAGCCAGAGCTGTCAACCGCTCGCTGCACTGCTGCTGTCCAAGGAGTGGGGAAGGGTTTTAGATCGATGGTTGTGGTGGTAGGTTCCGGCCCGATCTCAAGAACGGATCTGGAACCGAAGAATGCTCGCTCTGAACAACACGAACGACACGTCTGTAACGCTGGATGCGCTACGCGCAGTTGCGGCTCAGATGGTTTGCGTTGGTCATGGTCTGGTGTTCTTCCAAGTCGGAAGCGCCGCACGACCTCCCAACCTGCCGTGGATGCAGAATGTTGGCGTTCTGCTGTTCTTTCTGATGTCAGGATTTCTTATCACGGCAACGCTGGTGCGGAAATCCAATGATCCGAACTACACTTTTACTCGCTACTTCGTCGATCGCTTCTCGCGCATCTACTCCGGCTTGGCTCCCGCACTTGCTTTCGTTGTGGTGGCCGACGGACTAACGATCTGGCTAACAGCTGAGCCGACGATCCTTCGATACTATGACGTTCCGACATTGCTCGCCAGCTTAGCGATGCTGCCCGGATACCACGGGATCTATGATCAGAGCTTCCTGCAATGGTCGGCTTTCGGATCCGCCAGCCCGCTTTGGACTCTCGGCATCGAGTGGCAAATCTACATGTTCGTGGGCGCCCTGTTCTTCCTCGTCAAAAGGCGCGGCCGCTGGTTGCTGCTGCTTCTTCCTCTGATCTTCTTCGGCCAGACGCCGGTTCACTACCTTACCGGGTCGCTGAGCGATGAGGTCGGCACGGGCCTGTTCTCGTTGTGGATCGCAGGCGCAGGAACGTTCCTGCTGCTCGATCGATTCGCAATTCCGCCGCTTCTTTCCGCTTCGGCGGTCGCGCTCGGATTTGGCATCTACTGCTTCATCGTTGTGCCGGGCCATGAATACGCAATGTCCACCTACCCCGCCCTTGCGCTGGGGTTTGCCGGACTGATCGCGCTCTCCCAGCGAACCACGGCGGTTCGTACCTCCAGCTCCATTCGCCTTGCGGCCGACTTCTCTTTCACGCTCTATCTCATCCATCATAGCCTGATGACGGCCGTGCACTTCATATTTCCGCAAGCCACCGGCTGGCTCGTGTTCATCGGTGTCGTTGCCGCAGCGAACGTCCTGGCATGGTCGATCGCCAAACGCTGCGAGATGAAGCACAAGAAATTTGCAGAATGGCTTTTGACGCAGCCGCGACGGCTATTGCAGCGAGCAACCGATGTTGGCGGTCGCACCGCCGGCTAGTCCCGCATTGCGCTGCGGGATGATTGTAAACCGAGGGTCAGGGTTCAATTGCCCTCAGCCGGCACCAGCTCTTGAGACGAACCGAACGCAGCTCCCGGACGTTCAGCCGCCATAGGCCAAGGCTCTTGTCGCGCCAGCCGCCACCACCCTCTTCGCAGCGCTCGTCGATCAGCTCGCGTGGCGGCGGCCAGTTGAATGGCGCCTTCTGCATGTTCAGCGCGCGCCAGTCGCCGTCCTCGCAATCCTCATTGTTCTCCCACTCCGGAAACGTCGTGACGAGCAGGAAGCGCGCGCCGCTCCCGTGAAAACCGGCGATGGCGCGAGCGATGTTGGCAAAACTCAGATGCACCAGACAGTCCCGGCACAGAATGACGTCGGCACGCGGCAACGCATCGCGCGTGATGTCGCCAACCAGGAAGCGGCCGTTCAGTTCGCCGCGGGAGGCGCGGCGGTTGTTCGCGTCGATCAGCGAGGGCACGATGTCGATGCCGGTGTAATCGACCTCGAGCTTGATGCGGCCGATCCAGCCGGCATCGCCGCAGGGCGCATCCAGCAGCGAGCGCGCGCCGAGCCGTTGCAGCAGCGCTGGAAGCGCCTCTCGAATTGCGGCGGTCGCGGGATCCTCCGAGCCGAGGCCGGAGACCGACCTCGCCGCACCCCAGAGGTTGGTCCGCTCGATGCGCTCGAACCGCGCGGCAAGATCGAGGCCTGCGAAATTCTCGCGGTCGGCCAGGAAGCGTTCGTGGGCGAGCACGCGTGGACGACGGGAGATCATCGAACGAGCCCTCATGGGAGTCGCTGGCCAGTGTACAGGTGATGCATCGCCATGCCAGCGATCCGATCCAGCTCGGAGGCGGCAGACCCGATCAGAGGGGACCGGAACCAAAGACATGCGTCGCTCGTTCTCGCCCCCGGCTGATCCGGGAAGAAAACCGAAACATGATTCTGCTGGCGCCCGTGACGCTATGCTGTAGCGCCGTCGCCGGCGCATTGGCGATGGTCGAGCCGGCACCCGGACAGGCGTCCGACAAACTGGTCGCCGCAAGGGCCGACATCGACGTGACCGCGCCAACCCAGATTCCGGTTCGGGTGGTCGGCGCGCCGTGCGAGCCCACCGGCAATCCGCGCGACCGGTAGCGCTCACCTCGGAGAGGCGTTCGCGCCCTCCTCCTCGCACCGGCGGTGGGCGCGCACCAATTCTTCCACGACCGCGACCACCTCTGCCCGCTTGTCGGGTGGCAGGGACAGGAATGCACGGATGAGCCTCAAGCCCTCCAACTCGTCGGGGCGTTCTTTCTTTGCATTCATTCGCCTAATGTCGGGGGATCGGGAAAAATATGCAATCCCTTGCAAACAGCCTAGATTCGACGCAGCCGCATAGCTGGAATGCACGCACGGCTGAGGTGGATCATGAAATGGATCAGGGAGCGCGACGCACTGATCGCGCAGACACTGGCCTTCGTCCAATCGGTGACCGGCAGAAAGGACGACGTCCTTCAGCGAGAGGCGCCTGCGGCCGGGCCAACCGTCGCGGTGGAGATCGTCGCCGTGGAGGCGGTCGCAGTCGCGACCGAAGCCCCGCAAGCTGTCCTTCCGGGACGCCCTCTCGCGCCGCCGTCAAGCGGCGATTTCCGCACCGAGATGCAGGCCCGCATCGCCAATTTCCGCAAGCATCAGGAGCGCTTCGAGCGCGAACGTGAGGAATATTGCGCGGCGACCCTGACCAAATTGCGTGCCTCCATCCGCGACGTCGCCAGCCCACCCGCCGAGAAATAGACCCCGGTCAGGGCTACAGCCAGGACCAGACCAGCCAGAGATTGGCCGCGCAGGCGCCGAGCAGCGCCAGCGTCAGCGGCAACAGCATGTGCCCGCAGGATGTATTCAGGTCGCTCGTCATGGCGAAAACATCCGCTGATTCCGGCCCGGGAGTCCCAGGGATTCTTTTTCCCCGGATTCAGGACTCGTTAAGGACTCAGGTACGGCCGCAGTCGATCACGGTCCCGTGAGCGAGCCGAAGCCGGAACCCCTTACCGGGCGACCCGTTAACTGGCTCCTTGGAGCAGTTTTCCGGAGCGGAAAGAATGCCCTACGCCCTGTTCTGCAACGACGCCCAGATCAGCAAGGCCTATCCGAGCGAGACCGACGTCTGGAAGCTCGCACAGCGAAGCGGACTCGTCGTGGATGTGGCGGCGGCCGACGACCGGCCGGGGCCGCGCCGGGTGCTCGACAATGACTACGCGATCGCGCCTTGCGAGGCCGCGCAAGGCGAGGACCCCGCCAGGAACAAGGCCGAGGCGGATCAGCAGTCGAGGATGGAGCTCGAGCTGAATTCCTGACTTAAAGATGAGGCGGAACGAAGTTTAGGGCGTGGCCGCGGCAAGCGAGGCCTGCTCGCCCGGCATGACGACGCAGGTCTTGCGGCGATGCAGCCCGCGGATCGCCCCGGTGACCTTCATCACCTTGCCCGACGGGCAGGACGCATCCTTGACGAAGGCCACCTCATAAGGTGCCAGCATCAGAGGCTCGGATTTGAGGATTGTCTGTGCAGTGCACGGCAGGCAGGAGAAGCAAGAGAGCACCGCTGCCGACACCAAGATACGCATGTCCGTCGTCCCCACCAGCCCGGTAATTCTCATATAACGCGTTCCGCAGCGCGAGTTCCGTAGATCGCAAAAATTATTTTTGCTTTACCCCGCCCCCACGACATCCGTGCGAAGGCGCGCCAGCTTTCATTTGCAAGCAAATGACGCGCCAGATGGTTCACGAAATGCAAACGAGCCGCCGTGGCACA
>JAEYTQ010000093.1 GCA_023433965.1 Pseudomonadota bacterium
ACGCAGAGGCCGCTGGATGTGACGTCGGGCCAGACGACCGCAATTCCGCAGGATCGCCTCTGGACCGCCGCAGCGAAGCTGCTGCCGCAAGCCCGCGTGGCGGAACGGATGGTGCTCGAGGAATACGACTCTCACTGGTACGCGCATCATCACGACCGCGAATTGCCGGTGCTGCGCGCCGTGTTTGATGACGACACGAAGACATGGTTTCACATCAGCCCTGTCACCGGCGACATCCTTGGCCGCTTAGACGGCAGCCGGCGCACCTATCGCTGGCTGTTCAATGCCTTGCACAGTCTCGATTTCCGATTGCTCCTGAAGTATCGCCCGGCCTGGGACATCGTGGTGTGGCTGCTGTCGATCCTTGGCGCCATCGTCTCGGTGAGTGGTGTCGTTGTCGGCTGGCGCTATCTGCGCCATTGAAGCAAATCAGACCATCGAAAATGTGGGCTTCGGTTCGTCAGCCATTGATTGTGGCAGAGCCAATTGACTTTCGCTGGGCCGCCGCAAGCAGACGGTTGACGGCGTCCGCCTAACCCGTTCGCCGCTCCTTGCTCATAGTCGCCTGCACGATGTCGGCGGCGAGCTCGCTCGGCGACTTGTGGCCCGTCGACATGATCTGATCGAGCTGGGTAAAGACCTCCACCTGCTGCCGGCGCAGCGGCGAATCCGTCAGCAGCTCGGCGAGCGCCGGGGCCAGCTTCTCCGGCATGCAGTCTTCCTGCAAGAACTCCGGAATCACGTCCCTGCCGATCACGAGATTGGCGAGGATCACCGACGAGACGCGGATCGCACGGCGCAAAATGAAAGCCTCGATCGCGCCGACGCGATAGGCCGTCACCATCGGAATGCCGGACAGTGCAAGCTCGAGCGTCACCGTGCCGGATTTGGCCAGCGCGGCGCGTGCGATCCGGAAAGCGGCGCGCTTCTCGTTCTCGCCGATCACGATCTGAGGCTTGACCGGCCAGCTCGCGAGCCCCTCGCGAATGGTGGCTTCGAGATGCGGCATGGTCGGCAGCATCGGCTCGAATGCGAGCCCCTCCGCCTGCAACCGGCCGAGTGCCGCGCCGAACACGTCGAGATGATGCCGGATCTCGCTGCGGCGGCTGCCCGGCAGCACCAGCAGCACCGGCGGCTCACCGTCGCGGCGCGCCTGCTCTTCCGCGTTCGGCCGCAGCGAGGGAAGTTGCTCTATGAGGGGATGGCCGACATAGCTGCACGGCGGGCCGCCGAGCTTGCGATACTCCTCCGGCTCGAACGGCAACAGGCCGAGCACGTGGTCGACGTAGCCGAGCATGGTCCGCGCCCGTCCCGGCCGCCAGGCCCAGAGCTGCGGCGAAACGTAGTCTACGATGGGAATCGCAGGGCTGCGCGAACGCACGCGGCGGGCAACGCGATGGGTGAAATCGGGGCTGTCGATGATGACGAGGGCGTCCGGCGCGGCCTGGGTCACGGCATCAGCCGTGTTTCGGATCAGCCGCAGGATCTTCGGCAGTTGCTGCACCACCGCGGCAAACCCGACGATCGACAGCTCCTCGATCGGAAACAGCGATTCCAGGCCCTCGCGCGCCATGGTGCGTCCGCCGACGCCGACGAACGCGACGCCGTCGCCGAGCCGCTGGCGCAGCACCTTCATCAAGGCACTGCCGAGCCGGTCGCCGGATTCCTCCGTCGCGATCAAGAAGATCTCGCGCTTGGGATCAGGCGACTGCATCACTCAGCCAAGCCGAAGATGAAGAGGTATTTGGCGTCGGCAAGCGCGATCATGGCCTGCGGCTCCGCGGCAATGGTGTTGCCGGCGATGACGGCGATACCGGCGAGGCCCGCAGCGGCGACGCCCTCAATCGTGCGCGGGCCGATCGTCGGCAGGTCGAAGCGCAGATCCTGGCCGCTCTTCGGCGCCTTCACCAGCACCCCGCGTCCGGTGGCGGCGCGGATGCGCCCCTCCTCGCGCAGCCGCGCGACGCGGGCGAGCAGCGCATCGGTGCCCTCGATGTCCTCGACCGCCACCACATGGCCGTCGATCACGACCACGGCCTGGCCGATGTCGAACGGACCGAGCGCGGTCAGTACCGCCCGTCCGCGCTCGATATCGGTCTTGCTGGTGTCGCTCGGCCAGGCGCGGCTGATGCAACCCTCGGGCATCAGGAGATCGGGCGCGACGTCCTTGATGCCGACCATGCGAAAGCCGTCCTGCTCGAGGATGCGGCCGACGCCGGACAAGAGATGATCGTCGCCGCCGCGGAAGGCGCGAATGACATTGCCGAGCAGACGCAGCGTCGTGACGTCGAAACGGATCTCCGTCAGCGAGGGGCGCACCAAGGTGCCGATGAAGATCAGGTCGCGGCAGCCTTCCTGGCGAAACAGCCGCATCGCCCGGCCGAGCTGGCCGACCGAGATCCAGCGGTGGCGGAACTGCTCCACCCGCTCGGGATCGCAGGCGCCGCGCAGCGGAAACAACACCGGCGTGATGCCGCGCGCGGCGAGCGAATCGGCAACCGCGAACGGCATGGCGCC
>JAEYTQ010000111.1 GCA_023433965.1 Pseudomonadota bacterium
ACTTCACCGTCAACGAGCAGGACGTGCTGCGCATTCGCGCCGAAGCGGCGCGCCGTGGGATGACACCCGCCAACCTCAAGCAGTTTCCCATCCAGATCGGCCTCCAGACCGACACCGGCTACCCGCACCAGGGCCATCTCGACTACGTCTCGCCGACGCTCAACCAGTCGACCGGCACGCTGGCGGTCCGCGGCCTCATTCCCAACGACAAGCGGGTGCTGCTGCCCGGCTATTTCGTCCGCGTCCGCGTGCCCTTCGACCAGGAAAAGAACGCCCTGCTCGTCCCCGATACCGCTCTCGGCAGCGACCAGGGTGGCCGCTATCTGCTGGTGGTCAACGGCGACAACGTTGTCGAGCAGCGCAAAGTGCAGATCGGCCCCGTCGACAACGGGCTGCGCGTGATCGAGAGCGGGCTGAAGGCGGAGGACCGCGTCGTGATCGCAGGGCTGCTGCGGGTGATCCCGGGCCAGAAGATCGACCCGCAGCTGACGAAGATCGAGCAGTCCCAGGCGTCTGCCAAGTGAGGGGGCGCCAGCCATGATCTCGAAATTCTTCATCGAGCGGCCGGTCCTCTCGAACGTCATCGCGCTGTTGATGATCCTGATCGGCGGCGTGGCGCTGTTCAACCTCGCCATCGCGCAGTATCCCGACGTGGTGCCGCCGACGGTGCAGGTCACCACGCGCTATCCCGGCGCCAGCGCCAAGACGGTGATCGACACCGTTGCCCTGCCGATCGAGCAGCAGGTCAACGGCGTCGAGGACATGCTCTACATGCAGTCCTACAGCGGCGCCGACGGCACCTACACGCTGACCGTGACGTTCAAGATCGGCACCGATCTCAACTTCGCGCAGGTGCTGGTGCAGAACCGCGTCTCCAGCGCATTGTCGCAGCTGCCCCAGGCGGTGCAGAACCAGGGCGTCACCGTGCAGAAGCGGTCGACCTCGATCCTCCTGTTCGTGACACTGACCTCGCCGGATGCGCGGTACGACAGCCTCTTCTTGAGCAATTACGCCACCATCAACATCCGCGACGAGCTCTCGCGCCTGCCCGGCGTCGGCAACGTCACCGTGTTCGGCGCCGGCCAGTATTCGATGCGGGTCTGGCTCGATCCGAACAAGCTGCAGGCCAGGAACCTGGTGCCGCAGGACGTCATCCAGGCGATCCAGCAGCAGAGCCAGCAGGTCTCGGCCGGCCAGGTCGGCGCACCGCCGACGCCGCCGGGCCAGGCCTTCCAGTACACGCTCAACGTCAACGGACGGCTCGAGGACACCAGCCAGTTCGAGAACATCATCGTCAAATCAGGCAGCAGCGGCGATGTCACCCGCGTGCGCGACGTCGGCTGGGTCGAGCTGGGCGCGCAGACCTACAGCCAGATCTTCTCGCTCAACAAGCAACCCGCCGTCGGCATCGGCGTGTTCCAGTCGCCCGGCGCCAACGCGCTCCAGGTCGAAAAGGCCGTCGAGAAGAAGATGGCCGAGCTGGCCAAGCAGTTCCCCGAGGGCATCAAGTACGACACGCCGTTCGACACCACCAAGTTCGTGGAGGCCTCGGTGCACGAAGTCTACATGACGCTGATCGAGGCCGGCCTGCTGGTGCTGGTCGTGATCCTGGTGTTCCTGCAGGATTGGCGGGCGATGCTGGTGCCGGCGACCACCGTGCCCGTCACCATCATCGGCGCCTTCGCGGCGATGGCGGCGCTCGGCTTCACCATCAACATGTCCACCCTGTTCGCAATCGTGCTCGCGATCGGCATCGTGGTCGACGACGCCATCGTCGTGGTGGAAGGCGCCGCCCACAACATCGAGCAGGGCATGAACGGCCACGACGCCGCGATCCGTGCGATGGACCAGCTGTTCGCGCCGATCGTCGGCATCACGCTGGTGCTGATCTCGGTGTTCCTGCCGGCCTCGTTCCTCGCCGGCCTCACCGGGCGGATCTATTCGCAATTCGCGCTGGTGATCGCCGCGACTGCGCTGCTCTCGGCCATCAACGCCGCCACCCTGAAGCCGACGCAATGCGCGCTCTGGCTGCGGCCGGCGGTGCCGCCGGAGCAGCGCAATTTCTTCTATCGCGGCTTCAACGCGGTCTACGACCGCGTCGAGCGCGGCTACACGCGGCTGATCACCTTCCTCGTGAAGCACGCCACCGTCTCGGTCGCGTTCGCGCTGCTGGTGATTGGCGCCAGCGGCTACGGCCTGTCGCGGGTGCCGACCGGCTTCCTGCCGATCGAGGATCAGGGCTATTTGATCGCCGCGGTGCAACTGCCCGACGGCGCGGCGCTGGAGCGGACGCAAGCCGTGCTCGACAGGGCGAGCGGGCTGATCAAGGACACCCCCGGCGTCGAGCAGGTCATCACCATCGCCGGCATCTCCGCGCTCGACAACAGCGCGAGCCTCGCCAATGCCGGCGTCGCCTACATCATCCTGAAGGACTGGGACGCGCGCAAAGGCCCCGGCGAGGATCTGCGTTCGCTGGTGTTCGGGCTCAACGACAAGCTCGCGACCATCATGGAAGCGCGCACCATCGTGCTGCCGCCGCCGCCGATCCAGGGCATCGGCAACGCCGCGGGCTTCTCGATGCAGGTCGAGCTGCGCGACGGCAACAGCGACTTCGCCAAGCTGCAGGCGATCACCGCGGCGGTCGTTTCCAACGCCCAGAGCCAGAGCGCGCTACAGCGCGTGCAATCCTCGTTCCGTTCCTCGGTGCCGCAATTCAACGTCGAGATCGACCGCGTCAAGACCCAGACGCTGCACGTCACCACCGATCAGGTGTTCTCGGCCCTGTCGACCTATCTCGGCTCGTCCTACGTCAACCAGTTCAACAAGTTCGGCCGCGTGTTCCAGGTCTACACCCAGGCCGATCCGGCGTTCCGCGTCACCGAACGCGACATCGCCAACATGCAGGTGCGCAACTCCAACGGCGACATGATCCCGATCGGTACCGTCGCCAAGATCACGCCGGCCACGGGGCCGTCGCTGATCAGCCTCTATAACCTCTACCCGTCCGCGACCGTGATCGGCCTGCCGGCGCAGGGCTACTCCTCGGGCCAGTCGCTGAAGCTGATGGAGGAAGTCGCCGACAAGACGCTGCCGCCGGGCACCGGCTTCGAATGGACCGCGATGTCGTATCAGGAGAAGGCGGTCTCGAACCAGATCTACTGGGTGTTCGGCCTCGCCATGCTGCTGGTCTATCTCGTGCTCGCCGGCCAGTACGAGAGCTGGTACGCGCCGATCTCGGTGATCCTCGCGGTGCCGCTGTCACTGCTCGGGCCGATGCTGGTCCTCAGTGCGCTCAAGATCGACAACAACCTCTATTGCCAGATCGGCCTGATCCTCTTGATCGCGCTGTCGGCCAAGAACGCCATCCTGATCGTCGAGGTCGGGCTGGAGCTGCACGGCCGCGACGGCAAGTCGGTCCTGGAATCCGCGATCGAGGCGGCGCGTGCCCGCTTCCGTCCGATCCTGATGACCTCGTTCGCCTTCATCCTCGGCGTGGTACCGCTGGTGCTGGCGACCGGCGCTGGCGCCAGTGCGCGCAAGTCGATCGGCATCACGGTGTTCTCGGGCATGCTGGCCTCGACCTGCCTCGCGGTGCTGTTCGTCCCGGCCTTCTTCGTGGTGGTGCAGCGGTTCGAGAACTGGCGGGCGGGGAAGAAGGCGGTGAAGGCGGTGGCGGAGCTGAAGCCTTAGCTCCGTTTCGTCCGCACAAACCAAAGTGCGAAAACAACCCCATGCACAGTAGGATGGGGTTGAAAAGGCTCGACAATATTTCGGGCTCGTCGGAACCGTTGCTCCGTCGGGCAAAACAGGGGCAGAATGGCATCGTGGATGGCATGGCGGGTGCCTCAACATCGACAATTGCGAGCGCAGCGAAGCAAACCAGTGTCCTTCCAGGGCAAGATTCAGGATTGCTTCGCTGCGCTCGCAATGACGATGTGGAGAGAGCTGGGGCCATCCACCCCTCTCGCACCTCGGACGCAGCGCAACGCCCCCGGCGATGCGGAGCATCGTCCGGTGCGGTGCGCTGCAGAGCCGGGGGCCCAATGTGGCATGGAAATTCGCGGCCGCTGGGTCCCGGATCGGCGCGCGATGAGGCGCGCTTGTCCGGGACACGAGACCTCTGCACCTCACGCCGCCTGCGGGGTGCGGATCTCGCGGGGCAGGATCAGCGCGGCGGCGATCGCGAGCAGGCAGAGGGCGGCGAAGGCGTGCAGCATGGTGACGAAGCCGCCCTGCTCGTAGAGCCAGGCAACCAGACCGACCGAAGCGCCGGCCGCGGTGAAGCCGACGAAATAGCGCACCGCATAGGCGCGCGAGCGCCACTCCTCGGTGGTGTATTTGCCGACCATGGCGTCGTTCACCGTGACCTGCCCGAACGCGCCCATGACGATGCCGATCGACACCAGGATCAGCGGCAGGTTGTTCAGGCTCGCGGCCAGATACAGGAACGGCGCCAGCATGAAGGACAGCGGCA
>JAEYTQ010000117.1 GCA_023433965.1 Pseudomonadota bacterium
AGAGCGAGCGGGCCCGTCGGCCGATCGCCGGCCAGCAGCATCATGAACAGCCGCACCCCGAAGCGCCGGCCTTCTTCGCGGTTTCATCGGCCGCGCAACAGGCCGAGACGTCTTCCGTCGCGGGGCCGCCGCAACAGCCGGAGGCGCCGGCTGACTCGACGCCGGCTCGCGTGCAGACGCCGGTCTCCGGCAACACGAGCTCGACCCGCGCCGCCGCCTCCTTGTCGCCCGCGATGTCCGCGACGATCGAGCGGACCTGCTCGTAGCCGGTCATCATCAGGAAGGTCGGCGCCCGGCCGTAGGATTTCATGCCGGCGAGGTAGAAGCCGGGCTCGTCATGCGCGAGTTCGCGCGCGCCGTGAGGCCGCACCGTGCCGCAGCTGTGCTCGTTGGGATCGATCAGCGGCGCAAGCGCGACGGGCGCCTCGATCGCCGGGTCGAGCCGAAGCCGCAGCTCGGACAGGAACGAGAGATCGGGACGGAAGCCGGTCGACACCACCAGCTCGTCCGCGACCACGCTGCGCGCACCGCAGCAGGCACCTGCCGAAATCCTGAGACGGCCTTCGAAGTCCGAAACATGGGTGACACCAAAATCGGTCTCGACTCGAATCCTTCCGGCAGCCACGAGCGCGGCGAAGGTCGAGCCGAGCTCGCCGCGTGCGGCAAGCTTGTCGTTGCTGCCGCCGCCGAAGGCCTTTGCAGGATCGCCGCCGCGCAACAGCCAGACGGGCTGCGTGCCGGGCACCTCCTCGGCGAGCCGTACGAGATCGATCAGCGTGCCCAGTGCGGAATGGCCGGCACCGAGCACGGCCACGGTCTTGCCGGCATATCTGCCACGACCCGTGCCCCGCACATCCGGCATGCCATAGGCGATGCGATCCGCGCGCTTGCGCTCGCCGATCGCAGGCAGACCGTTGCTGCCGGCCGGATTGGGCGAAAACCATGTGCCTGACACGTCGATGACGGCGTCGGCGCGCAGCACCTCGGGGCCCCTGCCGTTCTGATAGCGGAGTTCGAAAGGCGCCTGCTCGCGCCCCTTGGTCTTCGCCTTGTCGAAGCCGGTGCGGCTGATCGCCGTGACGCGGCTCGACGTCCGGATCGTCTCGCGCAGCTTCGTTCGCGTTGCCAGCGGCGCGAGATAGCCCTCGATCAGCTCGCCGCCGGTCGGATAGGAGCTCGGGTCCGGCGAATTCCAGCCCGTCGGCGCGAGCAGTCGCGCCGCAGCCTTGTCGACGTTGTATTCCCACGGCGAGAAGAGCTGCACGTGCTGCCATTGCCGCATGGCGTGCCCGGCCTCGTGGCCTGCTTCGAGCACAATCGGGGCCATGCCGCGTTCGAGGACATGCGCAGCGGCGGCAAGACCGACCGGTCCCGCTCCGATGATGGCTACCGTCTTCCTGTCCATGTCAATTCTCCGATCATTCTAGAATTATCGAATAAGCAGCGAAACGAATTAGGCTGCCGTTTGGGCATCCTTGCATCCAGCCTCTTCCGCACAGCACTCCGCGACCAGAAAATCGACCAGTCCCCGCATGGCGTCGAAATTGGCGCGGCAGATCAGGGTCGTCGATTCCCTAACCTGGCTGACCAGTCCAACCGAGACCAGGGTCTTGATGTGGTGCGACAGCGTCGAGGCGGGAATCTTCAGCTTGTCCTGCAAGCGGCCGACCGGCAGGCCCGCATGCCCGGCACGAACCAGCGCGCGATAGATCTGCAGGCGGGTCCGATTGCCAAGGGCTTCCAGGCGTGCTGCTGCGTCGTCGATCTTCATGAACGCGACGGTGCGCCCGCCGCCATCGATTGTCAAACGCTATTTCTAGAATATTCGAAATATGTGATCACAGGTCCGGGATTCAGGTTGACGCAACCCCGACAATTCCGTAAATCTGGATATATGGAAACCGAAGAAGCCGTCCTCGCGCTTGCTGCGCTGTCTCAACCGACCCGTCTGGAGGCGTTCCGGGCTCTGGTCCGACACGAGCCCGCCGGTCTCGCGGCCGGCGATCTCGCGCGCCTGCTGGAGGTGCCTCAGAACACGCTCTCGGCGCATCTGTCGATCCTGAGCCGCGCGCGCCTCGTTTCTTCCACGCGGCACAGCCGATCGATCGTCTATCGCGCCAACCTCGGCGAATTTCGCGACGTCGCGCTCTTCATGCTGCGCGATTGCTGCGGCGGACGGCCGGAGGTTTGCGAACCCGTCGTCGAGAGCCTGCAATCGTGCTGCGCTCCCAAGCGAAAGGAGAAGGCCCGTGCCTGATCGCATCTATAATGTGCTGTTCCTTTGCACGGGCAATTCGGCCCGCTCCGTGCTCGCCGAATCGATCCTTCGCAAGGACGGTGGCGGACGCTTTCGGTCCTTCTCTGCAGGAAGCACGCCGAAAGGCGCCGTGCATCCGCTGGCGCTGCGGACGCTCGAGAGCATGGACTATCCGACCGCCGGGATGCGATCGAAGAGCTGGCTGGAATTCGCCGCCGCCGATGCACCGGTGATGGATTTCGTTTTTACCGTCTGCGACAACGCAGCCGGAGAGGCTTGTCCCGTCTGGCCGGGTCAACCGACGACGGCGCATTGGGGCATCGAAGATCCTGCGGCCGTCGAAGGTACCGAGATTGAAAAGCTTGCGGCCTTCTCGACGGCCTTCCGCTACTTGAAGAACCGCATCGGCGCGTTCGTGAACCTGCCGCTTAGCGGCATCGACCGGCTTTCGCTGGGGACGAAGCTTAGGGAAATCGGCCGCTCCGAAGGCGCGACGTCCGGCAACAGCGACGTGGCGTGACGATGAGCATCTTCGAACGCTACCTCACTTTGTGGGTTGCTCTTTGCATCGTGGTCGGGGTGGCACTCGGCCACGTCATGCCCGGCTTCTTCGGCGCGGTTGCGGCCGCTGAGCTCGCCAAGGTCAACCTGCCGGTCGCGGTGCTGATTTGGCTCATGATTGTGCCGATGTTGCTGAAGATTGACTTCGGCTCACTCGGCCAGGTGCGGGAGCATTGGCGCGGAGTCGGCGTCACCCTCTTCATCAATTGGGCCGTGAAGCCGTTCTCGATGGCGCTGCTCGGCTCCTTCTTCATCGGTCACGTCTTCGCACCGTGGCTGCCGTCCGGCCAGATCCCGTCCTACATCGCCGGCTTGATCCTGCTTGCGGCTGCACCGTGCACGGCGATGGTGTTCGTCTGGTCGAATTTGTGCGAAGGCGAGCCCCACTACACTCTGAGCCAGGTCGCACTCAACGACGTGATCATGGTTTTCCTGTTTGCGCCGCTCGTGGGGTTGCTGCTCGGAGTGGCCTCGATCAGCGTGCCCTGGGACACGCTGCTGTTGTCCGTCCTGCTATATATCGTGGTGCCCGTGGTCGTCGCTCAGCTGTGGCGCAAGATGCTGCTGCGCGGAGGCGGCGACAGCTTCAACCGCGTCATGCGAATGCTGCAGCCTGTCTCGCTCGTCGCGCTCCTTGCGACATTGGTGCTGCTCTTCGGCTTCCAGGGAGAGCAGATCGTAAGGCAGCCCGGCGTCATCGCGATCCTCGCCGTCCCGATTCTCGTGCAGGTCTATCTCAATGCAGGCCTGGCCTATTGGCTGAGCCGACGGTTCGGTGTGGCCTGGTGCGTCGCGGCTCCAGCGGCCCTCATCGGCGCCAGCAACTTCTTCGAGCTGGCGGTCGCGGCCGCGATCAGCCTGTTCGGCTTGGAGTCCGGCGCGGCGCTGGCGACCGTCGTCGGCGTCCTCGTCGAGGTGCCTGTCATGCTATCCGTTGTCCGCATCGTCAAGGCCACGCGGGGCTGGTACGAAGCGGGAGCGGGCAAGGTCCAGACGGCTGCCGAGGCCCGACATTAACTGAAACTGATCATACGGCGGCCGCGATGGATGCCGGTCCGCCGGTCACGGAAACATCCCGATGAGCGTCACGATCTATCACAACCCGGCCTGCGGCACGTCCCGCAATACCCTCGCAATGATTCGGCAAAGCGGTGTCGAGCCTATCGTCATCGAGTATCTCAAGACGCCGCCGTCCCGCGAGCGGCTGGTCGAGCTCATCAAGGCCATGGGGATCTCCGCTCGCGCGCTGCTGCGGGAGAAGGGAACGCCCTATCGCGAGCTCGGCCTCGACGATCCGAAATGGTCCGATGACGAGCTGATCGACCAGATGCTCGCGCATCCCATTCTGATCAACCGTCCGATCGTGGTGACGCCCAAGGGCGCGCGCTTGTGCCGGCCCTCGGAAGCGGTCATCGATCTCCTGGATCGCGCTGTCGGCCGCTTCGTGAAGGAAGACGGCGAAGTGGTGGAAGGGCGATAGATCTGCACGCGCGACGGATCGCTGACGGCTAGCCCTTCGAGACGACCGCACGCCCGTAAGGCGGTTGCGCCTGGACCGGCGGGTTGGCCGTCTGCGCGGCGAGCTCGCCGATCAGTCGGTCGGCATCGGCGGCCATGCCGTCTGGCGCCTGGACCACCAGGCGCTCCAGCGCCCAGCGATAGGACGAGATGCGCTGCTCCAGGCATTGCTGCACCCACTGGATGATCAGCGAGTTCTCCTGCATCCGCGCGACCGCGTCGTCCCTCTCCCGCGGCGAGAGCGCGGAGACGCGCGCCATGCTGGCATCGCGCTTCCGGTCGAGATCGATGACGCGGATCGCCGAAGCGAAGAACGGCTCGAAGCGGGTGATGTCGTTGCGCACGTCCTCGATCAGCTGCGCATAGCGCGAGGAATGCGAGCGGTGCGGCTCGTCGATCAGCGTGCGGCCGTACATCGTGCGGTCGAACACGACCTTCTGCCGCCACGGCGAGGGCAACGCCTTGTAGTCGCCGAACACGCTCTTCCATGCGGGGCGCGACAACGGCGGCTCAATCATGGGATAGGCGAGGTCGCGAAGCTGTCGCTCTTCGTCGGTGAGCTGGAATTGCGAGGGCTTCAAACCGACGCTCGAGGTGACCTCCGCACCCAGCCAGCGATGCATGTCGTCGCTGCGCATGCTCTCGCGGGTGCGGCCGAAATCGCCGCCGCTGCATGCGCAGAGCGTCGCGCCAACGAGCGCGAGCAGGACGGCCGTCACAAGGGGCCGGATCTGGCGGATGGAGTCCGGCATTGCGCGATGCCGGAAATCAGCGGCGGCGACGACGGCGCCCCGGCGCTGTGCCCTGCTCCGGCCCGCGATCGCCGCTGGTTTCGTCCGCCTCACGCTCGATGCGAATCACGGGAAGAATCAGGATCGTTCCCATGTCCGCGCGTGGAACGACATCCCCCGACGAGCCCACCCGGCGACCGGCCGGAAATTCGATGATGGTCCCCATGTCAGCTCTCTCGATTGCCGCGCGACCGAACGCGCCCCTGCAACATGGATTCATTAAGATCAGTTCATGGTTAACGGGGTGTAAACGAGGCACTGGAACCGTAACCGCACGGACCCCGCCGCGCCGTCCCGTCGCGGCACGACAACGCCTCGAATTGCACGCCCGGGCTTCACGGCTCGTTTTCCTTAACGAGGCTTTAAAAGAAGCTGCGCTAGGTTCACCAGCAAGTCTCTTTCCCGAGTTGCGTACGCCTCCATGACCAAGTCGCTGTTTCCCGGATTCGACGGGCTGATGACCCTGTCCCGTCGCGAAGGCGTCGACGTCCGCCCGACGCTGCTGCGCGTGCTGACCGACCTTTACGTCCAGACGAGCACCCATAGCGACGACGAGCAGCGGCAGTTCGTCGAGCTCGCGACGCGGCTGATCGACCAGGTCGACGATGCGACGCGCGCGGCGGTCAAGGCGCGGCTCGCGGTCTATCCGCCAACGCCTGTCCCCGTGCTGCAGAAGCTCGGGCTGGTCGCGGCGCAGGAAGGACGCCGGGTTCCGTTGGCTCGAGAGATCCCGGTGCCGCCGCCTCCCCCCGCTCCGATGCGCGAGCCGACCGAAGCCGAGCAGCGCATGGCCGCGAACATGGCGATGCAGCCGAAGGAAGCGGCGGAAATCCATGACATGTTCTTTCGCGCCGGCGCCTCCGAGCGCGCGCTGATCCTGCACAATCTTTCGCAGACCCCGCTGAAGGCCGCGCCACGCATTCCGACCGTGCGCGCCAGGCGCGCGATCCAGATCCTGGAGATGGCGGCGATCGCGGGTGACGTCGAGAACTTCGCCTTCGAGCTCGGCGACAGCCTGATCCTGCCCTCGCGCGTCGCGGCCCAGATCGTCGACGATGCCGGCGGCGAGGCGCTCGCGGTCGCCGCGCGCGCGCTCGACATGCCGAGCCCGGTATTCCAGCGCATCCTGCTGTTCTTCAAGCCGGAGATCGGCACATCCGTGAACGCCGTGTACCGGCTGTCGCGCCTCTACGACCGCCTCGCCGAGCGCTCGGCGCTAGTGATGCTGGCGGCTTGGCGCGGCTCGACCCTCGCCGTCACCCGCGCTAAGTACCAGGCGGCCCTGCACGACGGCGAGCGCCAGCGCGCCCGCGCCGGCGCAAGCCAGACGCGGCCGGGCGTGCAGCCCGGGTCTGCGCCTGCCGTGCGGACGGGGACTGGTTCGTCGGAACGCTGATCGCCTCGTGCCGCTTGTCGGGGGCACGCCTGCGCAGCAGCTACGTCTTCGCCAGATCCAGGAAATGCCGCCCGGCGCGGTCCTCGGTCTCGACGATCCAGGCGTCCGGGTCAAAGCGGATTTCCCGGGTCAGACGCTCCTCGATCGTGTGCTCCGGCAACGGCGTCGGTGTAACCGGCAGGAAGAAGCGATCGACCGGCCGGCCGTCGTCGTAAGAGGACTGCGGCGCCGGCGCATACAGCATCGCATGGCCGTCGAGCAGCGAGACCTTGACGAACACGGCGCCCGCCTCCTCGGCGCCGCGCCGTCGCACCGCGCCGAACACGCCCTCGGTCTGGCAGCGGCGCAGGTAAGCGGCCACCCAAATGTTGGATTTCAAACGCATGAGTTCGACGATAGGCCAGCGCGGGGCCTCGCGCCAGCCTCGTGCGCCTCACGCTTTGCGTACGTCGTCCTGACCACCGCGAATCTGCGTCGCGACGACATAAGACAGCGGGATCGCGAGCGCGAATCCGACCGCCACGGCATAGGGGATGTTCCTGATGGCGTCTGCGGCGAAGCTCGGCACCATCAGCACCACGATGAGGCTGACGCCCGCCAGCACGGTGCCGAGCATGATCCAGACGAGAATCGAGACCTTGAACATGACAACCTCTCCTTGATGAGGATGGGCGATCATGGCGCCGGAAGCCGCGGGCCTGCATTGATCCCACGCAATTCGCGATCGCTCGCCGACGCCGGCCTGATCTGCGGGGGCGCGATAGCGGACTTGATCAGCGTCAATGACTGGCGGTGCGGTTACTCGACTGGATGACCGATCGCAGCGGCGAGCTCGCGCAGCAGCCGATCGGACACGTGGCCGGTGACCTGCATCTTGTGCTCGCGCTCGAACTTCTGGATCGCGGCCTGGGTCTCGCCGTTCATCGTGCCCGTGATCTTCAGGTTGCCGTAGCCGTATTCCGACAACGCGCGCTGCACGCCGGCGATGCGCCGTGCGGCCGGGCCTTGCGCCGGAATTGGCGCCGGCGGACGTAGGGCGGTGGGCGGCGTCGCGGTCGTGGCCTTGACCAGATTGGTCATCGGATCGTTCGACCGCGTCGAGGCGGTCGCCTCGACGGACTTTTCGGGTGCCTTCTCGGCGGCACGTTCGGCAGGCTTGAGCTCGGAAGTCTTGAGCTCGGAAGGCTTCGACTCGGAAGGCTTGGACTCGGCGCGGAACTCGGTCGCGCGCGGCTCGAGCGGCGAGGTATCGGCGCCGACCGGGCGCGGACGCGGCAACGGATTCGAGAGCGGCACGGAGGACGGCGCGGGAAGATTGATCACCGTGCCGAACATCGGCGCGGGGTGCCGGCCGGTCTGGAGCAACAGCGCATTGGCAACGATCGCAGCGATCGCGCCGACGGCGACGAGGCCGGCCAGCGTGTCCTTGGGGCTGTGCAGCAGCACGCGCATCACGAGGTTGCGCTCGGTCTCGACGTCGATGACCGCCGCCTTGGCGCCGCGGCGGCGCGGCGCGGCGGCGTCCTTTGCAGACTTCTTAGGCACTTTTCTTCACCAGAGCGGGTTGGTCGTGAGTTTGGTGGTCCTGGCGCAGCGCCGGCGTCAACGTCGCGACCTTGCTCTCGCTCGCTTTCTCATCGGCCGGCTTGGCCTGCGGCGGCGTGTAGACGAGCGGCAGCTTGACGGTGACGGCGGTGCCCTCTCCCAGACTGCTTTGTACAGTCAACTCACCAAGATGCAACGCCACGAGACTCTTGACGATCGAAAGTCCGAGTCCGGTGCCTTCGTGACGGCGCTGATAGGTCTTGCCGGCCTGAAAGAACGGCGCGCCGACGCGCGCGAGGTCGTCGGGTGCGATGCCGACGCCGGTGTCGCTGATGCAGAGCGTCAGCTGCGGACCCGACACCGCCGCCGTCACGGTGACCTGCCCCCCGCGCTCGGTGAACTTGATGGCGTTGGCGACGAGGTTGAGCACGATCTGCTTGAACGCCCTGGGATCGCCGGTCATGACCGGCAGATCCTGCGGCGCGTCGGTGATCAGGTCGATGCCGTTCTCCCGCGCCTTCAGCGCGAGCAGATTGCAGCAATGCAGCAGCGAGGCGCGCGGCGCGAACGGTTCCGGCGCAATCTCGTAATTGCCGGACTCCATCTTCGACATGTCCAGGATGCCGTTGACGACCGAGAGCAGATGCTGGCCGGAAGCGTTGATGAGCTCGGCGTATTCCTTGCGCTGGGCCGCGCCCAGCATCAGGGTCTGCTCCTGCGCGATCATCTCGGAGAAGCCGATGATGGCGTTGAGCGGCGTGCGCAGCTCGTGACTCATGGTGGCGAGGAAGCGCGTCTTGGCGGCATCGGCCGCCTCGGCGGCGCTGCGCGCCTGATCGAGCGCCTGCTCGGCCTGCTTGCGGTCGGTGACGTCGCGCATCACGGCGACGACTTCGGTCTCCGGCACGATGCCATGAGCCCTCTCCTGGTCGAGGGGGCGGCAGCGCATCTCGACCCAGATGAAATCGACCTGATGATTTCCCTGGCCGCGTTCGCAGCCGACGGGCTCCCGCCGCAGCCGGAACTCGACGCTGCGCACCTCGCCGCGCGCCGCATCGGACAATGCGGTGAGATAGGCCGGCCGATCGGCGACATGGACGCGGTCGAACAGGCCGTGGCCGAGCAGTTGCGACACCGGCAGGCCGAGCATGGTCTCAGCCGCAGGCGAAATGAACTGAACCGCGCCGTTGCGCTGGTGCCGCGAAATCACGTCGCTCATGTTGCGCGCGAGCAGACGGTAACGCTCCTCCTCGCGCGACAGCAGCGCGACGCTGGTCCGCGCGAGCGACTCTGCGCCGAAGGCGAGGCCCGCGGCATAGAGGGTCGCCGACGCAACGCCGATCGCCATCAGCACACCGCGCTCCGCAGCGCTCGGCTCCACCTCGGGCACCCAGCCGAGCTGGCCGATCAGGATCAGCATCCCGGCGCAGGACAGCGCGAGCAGCGAGGCGAAAGCCGCGACGCGGCGCGAGGCCGACAGTGCAGCTTCGAGGGGAACCACGATCAGCCAGACCGCGGCGAAGGATTCGATGCCGCCCGTCGTCACCGCGACCGCCATGATCAGGCCGGCGAGCGCCAGCGACGACAGCACATGCGCGCCCTCGTACCGGCCGGTGCGCGACAGGAACCAGGACAGCATGATCGGCGCGATCAGCCAGGCGAAGGCGGCGACCTCGACCGCGCTCGGTGCGCCGCGCATGGCGAGATAGACCGGGAATGCGGCAAAGGCCGCCAGGCTGCCGAGAAGCCGCGGCGCCATGAAGGCACGATGGCGCGCTCGCATCAGCGCATCGTAGCGCGCGGACGGATGCAGCAGCGCATCGAGACAATCGCGGATGATACTCAAAACTGTCACGGGTCTCGCGCTTCAGCTCAATCGTCTTCTGGAAGACGCGCCGGAACGCCTCCTTGTCGTTGAGCCACCGTGTCAGAGCGACCTTAAACGAGTGCTAAGGCGGTGCCGAGTGCCGCCGGACACCGCGTGATCGCGGGGCATTTTAGACAATTTGGCGAGGTCTTCGCTGCGGATGGTGAACACAGGGTTTCACCAACCTCCGCATGGTTTCGAATTGGTGGACGAAGGGCCGGCCGGCAAATGAAGAATCTTGCGTCGATTCTCCGCGAATTAAGCTCAAGGCAATCACTTGCGATTTATCGAGGGTTGCTAGGTCCGACTTCCCCCGGAGATCGCCGCGGGCGGACTCTAACCGACAGGTCGACAAGATGCGCTTTCTGCTCCGCATCACATTCTGGCTCGGGCTGGTGCTGGTGCTCTTGCCGCGGGACAAGACGCCCGAATCGGAGAAGCTGCCGCAGATCGGCGCCACCGATGCGGTGCAGGCTGCGACCGCGGCCGTCTCCGACATGACCCAGTTCTGCAAGCGCCAGCCGGCGGCCTGCGAGGTCGGCGGGCAGGCCGCGACCATCATCGGCCAGCGCGCCCAGGACGGTGCGAAGAAGCTCTACCAGATCATCAACGACAAGAAAGAGCAGATCACCAACGACAAGAACGACGGCGGCAAGAACGACCACAAGAAGGCGCCCGACCACACCGGATCGATCGCGATGGCGGGCGAAGGCGACATTGCCGCGACCGAAGCGCCGCAAGACACGCTGACGCAGGACGACCTCGCGCTGGAATGGCGCGGACCGGGGCCTGCGAATTAACGCCCAAACCCTATCGATTTCGGCTCCCCGCATCCCTATATTGGCGGCAAGCGGGAACACGGGCCAGCATGGCGACGATCGACGAAATCAGGGACAATTTCGAGCTTCTGGACGAGTGGGACGACCGCTACCGGTACGTGATCGAGCTCGGCCGCACGCTGGAACCGATGCCGGAGGCGGAACACTCGGCCGAGAACAAGGTGCAGGGCTGCGTGAGCCAGGTCTGGCTGCAGAAGCTGATCGACCGCGAGGATGGTGCGCCGGTCCTGCGATATCGCGGCGACAGCGATGCCCATATCGTGCGCGGGCTCGTCGCGATAGTGCTCGCGCTCTATTCGGGCCGCACGCCGCAGGAGATCCTCGCGACCGACGCAATCGCCGTGTTCAACGAGTTCGGCTTCCGCGATCATCTGACGCCGCAGCGCTCCAACGGCCTGCGCTCGATGGTCGAGCGCATCAAGACCGATGCGAAACAGGCACTCGCGGAGGCGACGTGAGATCCTCATGGTGAGGAGGCGCGTCAGCGCCGTCTCGAACCATGAAGGTCCGGACTTCCTGCGGCCATCCTTCGAGACGCCGCGGTGCGGGCTCCTCAGGATGAGGGCGGAGCGCGCTGAAAAACTACTTCCGCTTCCGCTGCTGCTGTCCCAATCCCATCTGCTTGGCGAGCTGCGAGCGGGCCACCGCATAGTTCGGGGCGACCATGGGATAGTCGGCCGGCAAACCCCATTTCTCGCGATATTGCTCCGGCGTCATGTTGTACTGCGTGCGCAGGTGACGCTTCAGCGACTTGAAGCGCTTGCCGTCTTCCAGGCAGACCAGATAGTCGGGCGCGATCGACTTCTTCAGCGAGACGGCCGGCTTGGCGGGCTCCAGCGGCGCGGTCTCGGTGCGGCCCGACGACACCCGCACCAGGGCACCATGCACCTGGCTGATGAGATTCGGAATCTCCGCCGCCGGCGTCGGATTGTTGCTGAGATAGGCGGACACGATGCTCGCCGTCAGCTCGATGAAGTTCTTCGCCCCGGCATCCGACATGCGCCCGTCCCTTCTCCCGCTTGCGTCTGCCGGATTGACGACGCCAGGGTATTCCGTGTCAACAACGTTCGGCTGATGCGCGGATGACTGCTGAGAAGCGCCGGTTACTTGTGCGCGATCGGCCTCAACCGCGCTGGTCGAGATGGGCGCGGAGCTCGTCGATCGACGCAAAGCGCATCATGCCCTCCGGCATCTGCGCCTCGATCGAGCCGTCGGAATAAAGCGAATAGGCCATGCCGTCGACGACGCCGGATTTGAGCACCGTCACGGGCGGCTGCTCGACCGGTGGCGGCGGTTCTGGGGCAGGCGCTGGGGCGGTCTCCGCAAGGGATGAAGGCGAGCGCGGCGGCGGGCGGCGCGAGCCGCCGGGCGGCTCCGACGGCCGCGAACGATCCGGCTTCGGCCAGGCAACGTCGAAGCTCGCCGGCGGCATGTTCGGGGCCTCACCGGGCTCGGCAGGCATCTGCGGCGGCGCAGCTTCGACCGGCTTCGCCTCTGCGCGTTCGCGCTCCTTGCGCGAGGTCGAGGCGAACAGCAGGTTGCGCCGGCGCGGCGCATCAGCCGCGGCCGGCGGCGCAGCAGCGTCCACATCCTGCGGTCCCTCGGCGCGCGGTCGCTCGCGCGCAGCAGCTTCGCTCTGCCATGGCGGCGGACTTGCGTGGGGCGGTGGCGGTGCCGGCTCGACTCTCGGCGTCGCAGCAGCGATCGGCTCGGGCGCGCCGGCGCCCGGCACGGCGAGCCCCGGCAGCACGGGCCTGACCCGGACTTCGGACGGCGCACCGGCCAGCCGCCGCGCGATGCCCTTCAATTCGAGCAGCACCAGATGCAGGCCGACCAGTAACATTCCGGAGCAGACGCCAATGGCGCCGGAGATTATGAGGGTCCCGCCGAGGCTGAATTCCCTGATCGTCAGGCCGAAAATGATCGCAAGGAGACCCGCCAGGGCGGCGCAGATCCCCACGATCAACAATGCCAAATTCATCGGACTCACCCCCGGCCGCGCATCCACCGCGACAACCGCTACGCCACGATACCGTCATACGATGTTCCGCGCCAACGGCCAATTCCAGGCGACGTTCCTAAAGGGAAGGAAATCAGGGACTTATTCACATTCCCTTCAGCTGCGACTGGCTACGGCTAAGGCTGCTCTCACCTTCATCGGAATTGTTGCCAAGCGGAATTGCTGCGTCGCATCAGGAATTTACCCATAATGCCCAATTACTTGGTAATGGAACTGCGCTATACGGACTCCGGGGAGCAGGCCCGCGCGCACCAGCAGGGTCAAGAGGGGATTCCGGGGCACCGATAGCGATGACATCCATCACGACGTCGGCGATCGACACGCCTATGGGGCGCTCGATCGAACGGACTTGCGACGACCTCGCCATGCTGGTGCTGGCTGCGGTCACCGTCATCGCGGGCTTGACCTTCCGCGATTACGGGCTCGGCTGGGACGACTACACGCACGCTGAATATGCCGACCTGCTGTTGCGCATGTTCGGTTCCGGCTTCCAGGACACGGCGGCGCTCTCCTTCGCCAACCTCTACATGTACGGCGGCGGCTTCGACATGGTCGCGGCCCTCCTGCACAAGGTCATTCCGCTCGAGCTGTTCGAAACGCGCCGTCTGGTCGGCGCCATGGTCGGCGTGGTCGGGCTCGCGGTGACGTGGCGGCTCGGCCGCCGCGTCGGCGGTCCCCTTGCCGGCCTTGCCGCCCTCCTCCTGCTCGCGCTCTGCCCGATCTTCTACGGCCACATGTTCATGAACCCGAAGGATGCGCCCTTCGCGGTGGCCATGATCATCCTGATGCTCGGCCTCGTCCGGCTCGCCGAGGAATATCCGCAGCCGTCACCGCGCACGATCCTGATCGTCGGCCTGGGTGCCGGCCTCGCGCTCGGCTGCCGCGTTCTCGGCGGCCTCGCGCTGGTCTACGCCATGATCGGCTTCGTGCCGCTATTGCTGGAGGAATTACGCAACGAAGGTTTGCGCGAGTCGGCCCGCCGCTTTGCCCATGTCGTCTATGTGCTGCTGCCCGGCCTCGTGCTCGGCTACCTCGTGATGGGCCTGATCTGGCCGTGGTCTATCATGCGGCCCGGCAATCCCTTCGAGGCGCTGACTTACTTCTCGCATTTCTTCGAGAAGCCGTGGAAGGAGATGTTCGACGGCGCGATCGTGTCGGTCCCGGACATGCCCTGGTCCTATCTGCCGACGCTGTTCGCGCTGCAGCTGCCCGAGGTGATGCTGGTGCTGACGGCGGGCGCGGTGTTCAGCACCTTCGCCATGCTGCCGCGGCGCGAGGTTCCGGCGCGCCGCAAGACAATCCTCCTGATGCTGACGCTGGCCGCCACACTGCCGCTCGCGATCGCGATGGTGAAGCGCCCGGCGCTCTACAACGGCATCCGCCATTTCGTGTTCGTGATCCCGCCGATGGCAGTGCTCGGCGGCGTTGCCTTCGCTTGGACCATGGAGCGCCTGCGTACCAATCACCGCACCTGGCAGCCGGTCGTGCTGGCGACGTTCTGCTTCGGACTGGCGCTCCCGCTCGCCGAGATGATCCGGCTGCATCCCTATCAGTACACCCATTTCAACCACATCGCGGGCACCGTCCGCGGCGCCGACGACCGCTTCATGCTCGACTATTGGGGCCTCGCGCTGAAGCAGGCCTCCGACGAACTGCGCGAGCAGCTGGTCGAGCGCCAGGAGGTGCCGCCCGCAAACCGCAAATGGAAGGTCGCCGTCTGCGGTCCGCAGCGCCCGGCCCAGGTCGCGCTCGGGCCCGATTTCACCATCGGCTGGGATTCCAATGCGGCCGATTTCGCCATGACGCTCGGCGAGTTCTACTGCAAGGGCCTCACCGCGCCCGTGATGGTCGAGATCAAGCGCGACGACGTGGTATTCGCCCGCGTCTACGACATCCGCGGCCGCGCCATTTCCGGCCTGCTGTCGATCCCGGCACCGTAAGTTTCGTCTCCGCAGCCGTAGCGCGGATGAGCGCAAGC
>JAEYTQ010000183.1 GCA_023433965.1 Pseudomonadota bacterium
ATCCGGCGTGTGGCCCGCGACCGATCAGTTCCTGCAGCAGCTGCGCGCGCTGACCGCCGCGCACGGCCTCTTGCTCATCTTCGACGAGATCCAGACCGGCATGGGCCGGACCGGAAAACTCTTCCATTACGAGCACGCCGGGATTGCGCCCGACATCATGACACTCGGCAAGGGCATCGGCGGCGGCGTGCCGCTCGCCGCCCTGCTCGCGACCGAACGCGCCTCCTGCTTCGAGCACGGCGACCAGGGCGGCACGTTCAACGGCAACCCGATCATGTGCGCGGCGGGCCTGGCGGTGCTCGAGGAGGTTAACAAGCCCGATTTCCTCAAGGCCGTCACGGAGACCGGCCTTCTGCTCGAGAGCGAGCTGCAAAAGGTCTCCGCCCGGCACGGTCTCGGCGGCGTGCGCGGACGCGGGCTCCTGCTCGCGCTCGACCTCAAGCTGCCGATCGCGCCCGGCATCGTCGCGCAAGCGTTCGAGGCCGGTGTGCTGCTGAACGCCCCGCAGGTCGACAGCTTGCGCTTCATGCCCGCGCTGAACGTCACGAAGGAAGAGATCGCCGAGATGATCGATTGTCTGGACGGGATCTTGACCAAGGCCGGCGCGGCACGGCGGGTTGCGTAGTGTGGCACGTCATTCCGGGCGCCTCGAAGAGCCGAACTCTGGTGCGCAATTACGCACCTGAATCTCGAGGTTCCGGGTTCGATGCTTTGCATCGCCCCGGAACGACGGGGCCTACGGCTTCAAGATCGACGCGCCCGTGGTCTTGCGGCTTTCGAGATCGATATGCGCCTTCGCGGCATCTTTCAGCGCGTAGGCGTGGTTGATCGGTACGTGCAGCTTGCCGCTGATCACGGCCGCGAACAGCGTGTCGGCACCTTCCAAAAGCTCCTTGCGGGTGCCGACATAGTCGTTCAGCTTCGGCCGGGTCGCAAACAGCGAGCCGTGATTGTTGAGTTCGGCGATCGCGAATGGCGGCACCGGACCCGATGCATTGCCGAACGAGACGAACATGCCGCGCGGCTTCAGGCAGGACAGCGACCCCGGGAAAGTCGCCTTGCCGACGCCGTCGTAAACGACGTCGCATCCCTCGTTGCGGCTGATCTGCTTGACGCGTGCGACGAAATCCTCCTCGTTGTAGAGGATGACGTGATCGCAGCCATTGGCCTCCGCGAGCTCGGCCTTCTCGCGCGAGCCGACCGTGCCGATGACATGTGCGCCGAGTGCCCTCGCCCATTGGCAGGCCAGTAAGCCTATGCCGCCTGCGGCGGCATGGATCAGCACACGATGGTGCGGCTCGACCCTGAAGGTCTTGTGCAGCAAGTACCAGACCGTGAGCCCCTTCAGCATCAGCACGGCGCCCTGCTCGTAGGTGATGTGGTCGGGCAGCTTGACCAGCTTCTCCCAGGGAATGTTGCGCTCGCCGGTATAGGCGCCGAGATTGTGGTAATAGGCGACGCGGTCGCCGGGATGAAAATTGGTGACGCCCGACCCGACCGCGACCACTTCGCCCGCCGCCTCGTTGCCGGCGATGAAGGGCAGCCCCGGCGCCTTGTAGAGGCCGGTGCGGTAATAGACGTCGATGAAGTTGAGCCCCACCGCATGCTGGCGGATGCGCACCTCGCCGGGTCCTGGCGCCGGCACGTCGACGCTCTCATAGACCAGGGCTTCGGGGCCTCCGACCTTGTGCACACGGACGGCTTTGGTCATCACTCGACCTCCTCTTCTGGCGGCGAAGCCAACGGCATCGCACCCGCCTTGTCAACTCGACGTCGACTGAAACGTCCAAACGCAACTATTTCCCGGCCCTGGAACGCTTGCGCCTGGCCAGCACGTTGAAGAACTCGACCGCCGCCGAGAACGCGATCGCGAAGTAGATGTAGCCGCGCGGAATGTGGAACTGGAATCCGTCCGCGACCAGCGCGACGCCGATCAGCACGAGGAAGGCCAATGCCAGCATCTTCGTGGTCGGATGCTCCGCCACGAAGCGCGACACCGGCCCCGCCGATATGTACATGACCGCGCAGGCGATCACGACCGCTGCGATCATGATCCGGATGTCCTCTGCCATGCCGATCGCGGTGATGATCGAATCCAGCGAGAACACGAGGTCGACGATGATGATCTGGAAGATGACCCAGAAGAAGGCGCTGCCTTGGGATTTGTTTTCGCTCCGGCCGTGATCGGACTCGACCTCGCCGTGAATCTCATGCGTGGCCTTGGCGATCAGGAAGAGGCCGCCGCCGATAAGAATGAGGTCGCGCCAGGAAAAGGAATATCCCAGCGTCGAGAGCACCGGCGCGGTCAGCCCGATCAGCCAGACCAGGAGACTGAGCAGGATGAGGCGAAAGATCAGCGCCAGCGCGAGCCCGATCTGGCGGGCACGGAGCGCCTGCGGCTCGGGCAGGCGCGAGACGAGCACCGAAATGAAGATGACGTTGTCGATCCCGAGCACGATCTCCAGCGCCGTCAAGGTGAGCAGCGCGGCCCACGCCTCGGGGCTGGCAAGAAGCTCCATCATGCGAACGATTTCCCTATCCGGATCAACGCATCGCTGAAGCTGATCCACAGTGCGATGGCGCAGAGCACGATCGTCACCCCGGCGCCGACGTGGAAATCCATCCGCAGCGTGTAGAGGCCGAGCACAGCCCAGATCGCGATCATCGACATCGTCAGCCAACGCAGCCGCACGACGCGAACCGGATGCAGCACGTGGAACGGCACGAAAGTCAGCACGACGAGCGCGGTCACCAGCAGCGTCGACCACAGCGGCGACCAGTGCAGCAGGAACAGATAGAACGCCGCCGCATTCCACAGCGCCGGGAAGCCGCGAAAATGATTGTCGTCGGCCTTCATGCGAAGGTCGGCGAAATATAACGCGCTGGTGACGATGATGGCGATGCCGAGCAAGGGCGCGGCAACGGGCAGCAGCAGGCCGCTGGCCACGATCGCATAAGCCGGCACGAAGACATAGGTGACGAAGTCGACCACCAGGTCGAGCACGTCACCCGACCAGTTCGGCTGCACGTTCTTGACGTCGAGCCGGCGCGCGATCGGTCCGTCGATCGCGTCGATGATCAGGGCGAGGCCGAGCCATTGAAACATCGCCGCCCAATGCTCGCGCACGGCCTCCAGCATCGCCAGGAGCGCGAGCGCCGCACCGAACGCGGTGAAGATGTGCACCGAGAGTGCCGCGGCGCGCACCGCGGGGGTCGGCTTCAAGGAATCCTCTTGGCTGTCCATGGCTCCTGCTATCAGAATGGGGCCGATTTGCACATCCGCCATTGCGGCGCGCAGTCGCACGATTTCCCCGCGGATCCGGAAAAATAGGTGGGCTTGAATTTGCCGCCGGTCGTGTCAAATGTCGCCCCATGACAGACGCATCGACACTCCATGACGTGGCCGTAATCGGCGGCGGACCGGCGGGCCTTGCGGCAGCGATTGCCGTGGCGCAGGCCGGTGCGCGGACCGCGCTGGTGGCGCGGCGCGTGCCTTATGCCGACAATCGCACCACCGCGCTGCTCGGTGCGTCCATCGACCTGCTTGAGAGCCTCGACGTCTGGTCCCGCTGCAAGGACAAGGCGGCCGCGCTGGAGGTCATGCGCCTCGTCGACGACACCGGCCGGCTGTTCCGGGCGCCGGAGGTAAGCTTCTCTTGTCACGAAATCGGCCTCGACGCCTTCGGCTACAACATCGACAACCGCTCGCTGATGCTGGCGCTGGAAGCGCGCGCGGCCGAGCTGGCAAACCTCGTCCGCTTCGACGACGAGGCCGAAAGCGTCGTCATCGAGGCCGACGACGTCGCGCTGCGCACGGCGTCGGGACAATTCCTCTCGGCCCGGCTCGTGGTCGGCGCCGACGGCCGGCACTCGCTGTGCCGCGGGGCCGCCGGCATCGAGGTGACCCGGCGCGAGCTGAACCAGACCGCGCTGACCTTCAACCTTGGCCATGCCCGGCCGCATCGCAACGTCTCGACCGAGTTCCACACGCCGCACGGGCCGTGCGTGTTCGTCCCGCTGCCTGGCGACCGCTCCAGCGTGGTCTGGGTCTCTGCGCCCGCCGAGGCCGAGCGCCTTCGCAGCTTGCGCGATGAGGAGCTGTCCGCCGCAGTCGAGAAACAGTCGCATTCGATCCTCGGACGCATGACGGTGGAGCCCGGCCGCAACCTGTTTCCGCTCGCGATCGAACGCCCCAAATCCTTCGGCCGCGACCGCATCGCGCTGGTCGGGGAAGCGGCCCACGTCGTTCCACCAATCGGTGCCCAGGGCCTCAATCTCGGCCTGCGCGATGCCTCGGACATTGCAAGGCTCGCGGGCGAGGCGATCGCCGCCGGCCAAGACCCCGGAGCCGACGAGGTCCTCAGGCGCTACGACCGGGCGCGGCGTCCGGACATATTGAGCCGCACCTTCGCGATCGACATCGCCAACCGCTCGCTGCTCAACGATTTCCTCCCGCTCCAGCCGGTCCGCGCCGTCGGCATGCACCTCCTCGGCGCCATCGGCCCCCTCCGCCGCTTTGCGATGCGCGAAGGCCTGACGCCGACCTGGCGGCGGTAGGCCTGCTCACGGAAACACGAGCCGCCCGCTCTGGATCGCCCACATCACGCTGGTCAGCGTGACCACCGACGCGAACGTCCCGAGCAGCACCGCGACGGAGGCCGATTCGATCCAGGCCTCGTTCTGCCGGGCGATCACGAACACGTTCAGCGCCGGCGGCAGCGAGGCCATCAGCACGGCGGTCGCGGCCCATGGCTGCGCGAACGGCCCGAACGCCAGCATCAGGCCGAACGCCGCCAGCGGATGGAACAGCAGCTTGACCGCGATCACCCCCGGCACCTCCCACGGCACGCGGTCGAACGGGCGCAGGGCCACGGTCACGCCGAGCACGAACAGCGCGGTTGGCGCGGCTGGGTTCTGCAGGAAAGTGATGGTGCGGTCGAGTGCGACCGGCACCTCGATATGCAGCGCCGCAACCGCCGCGCCGAAGCAGGCCGACATGATCAGGGGATTGAGCACGATCTGCTTCAGCACCACGCCGAAGGCGTGGACCAGCGAGGGATGGTCGCGGTCGGAGAGCTCGATCAGGAGCGGCACGATCGTGAACAGGAAGATGCTGTCGCAGCAGAAGATCAGCGCGGTCGGCGCTGCCGCCTTCGGCCCGAGCACCGCGAGTGCCAGCCCCGGCCCCATATAGCCGATATTGCCGTAGCCGCCGGAGAGCCCCGCGAGCGCCGCCTCGCGCAGCGTCAGCCGTCCCAGTAGCTTGCCGACCACGAGAGCCAGGGCGAACGCGGCCACCGTCGCCAGCGTGGTCGCCACCAGGAACGGCGGGTTGTTCAATTCCGAAAACGGCGTCTTCGACATGATCGCAAACAGCAGCGCCG
>JAEYTQ010000187.1 GCA_023433965.1 Pseudomonadota bacterium
TGAGCGAGATCCACCATGACGTCGAGCACCTCGCTGACCATTTCCGGATCGAGCGCCGAAGTCGGCTCATCGAACAGCATGACGATCGGATCCATGGCGAGCGCACGGGCGATCGCAACGCGCTGCTGTTGGCCGCCGGACAGGTTCGCGGGATACTTTTGCGCCTGCTCCTTGAGGCCGACGCGCTCCAGCAGCTGCATGCCTTTCGCCATCGCCTTGTCGCGCGACCGGTCGAGCACCTTCTCCTGCGCGAGGCAGAGATTGTCGATGATCTTCAGGTGAGGAAACAGCTCGAAGTGCTGGAACACCATGCCGACGCGCGAACGCAGCTTCGGGAGGTTGGTCTTGGGATCGTTGACCTTGATGCCGTCGACCAGGATGTCCCCGCTCTGGAACGGCTCCAGCGCATTGACGCATTTGATCAGAGTCGACTTGCCCGAGCCGGAGGGGCCGCAGACCACGACGACCTCGCCCTTGGTGACGCTGGTGGTGCAGTCGGTCAGCACCTGGAAGCTCGGCGTGTACCATTTGTTGACGTGGCTGATTTCGATCATGAGCTTCTAGCCCTAGCGAATGATGGCGATGCGCGCCTGCAGGCGGCGGACGCCATAGGACGCGATACAGGAAATAGTGAAGTAGACCACGGCGGCGAACAGGTACATTTCGACCAGGCGCCCGTCGCGCTGCGCCACCTTGCTCGCCGCACCCAGGAAGTCAGTGATCGAGAGGACGTAGACCAGCGAAGTGTCCTGGAACAGCACGATGGTTTGCGTGATCAGCACCGGCAGCATGTTGCGGAAGGCCTGCGGAAGCACGACGTAGCGCATGGTCTGGGCGTAAGTCAGCCCCAGCGCGCTCGCCGCGGCCGGCTGGCCGCGCGAGATCGACTGGATGCCTGCGCGCATGATCTCGGAGAAATACGCCGCCTCGAACATGATGAAAGTGATGAGCGAGGATGCGAAGGCGCCGACGCTGATCGGGCGCGAGGCGCCGGTCACCCACTGCCCGATATAGGGCACCAGGAAGTAGAACCAGAAGATCACCAGCACCAGCGGAAGCGAGCGCATGAAATCGACATAGATGCCGGCGATGCGGCCGAGCAGCTTGTAGCCGGACAGCCGCATCAGGGCGAGCGCCGTGCCGAAGACGAGTCCACCGAGTGCGGCGAGCGCCGTCAGCGTCAGGGTGAAGGTCATGCCCTCGTAGAACAGATAGGGCAGTGCGCGGCGGATGACGTCGAAATCGAAATTTGCGAGCATCGTCTATTTCCCCGTGATGTAGCCGGGGATCGCGACCCAGCGCTCGAGGAAGCGCATGGCGGTCACGACGACGGCGTTGACGAGGAGGTAGAGCACGGTCGCGGCCGTGAAGGCCTCGAACACCTGGAACGAGAATTCCTGCATTGAGCGCGCCTGTCCGGTCAGCTCCAGCAGGCCGATGGTGATGGCCACTGCGGTGTTCTTGATGGTGTTGAGGAACTCGGAGGTCAACGGCGGCAGGATGATGCGGAACGCCATCGGCAGCAGCACGTAGCGATAGCCCTGCACGGTGGTCAGGCCGAGCGCAGTCGCCGCCATCTTCTGCCCGCGAGGCAGCGAGGATATGCCGGCCTGCAACTGCACGGCCACACGCGCCGACATGAAGAAGCCTACCCCGATCGCCGCCGTCCAGAACGGCGCGTTCGGCAATTGCTTCAGCCAGAGCCCGGCGGCTCTCGGCAGGATCTCCGGCAGCACGAAGAACCACAGGAACAGTTGCACCAGCAGCGGCATGTTGCGGAAGAATTCGACGTAGGCGAAGCCGAACCAGTTCGCGCCTTTCGACGGCAGCGTGCGCATGACGCCGACGATCGAGCCGCTGATCAGCGCGATGACCCAGGCCAGCGCCGCGGTCTTGAGGGTCAGCGCCAGGCCCGACAGCAGCATGTCGAGATAGGTGCCGGTCCCCATCGGGTTCGGCTGGAAAAAGATTCCCCAGTTCCAGTTGTAGTTCACGTGTCCCCCGCGCGAACGCGCCCGTCATTGGACGTCTTCAGAGTAGCCTTGGGCTTCAGACTAGTCTTGGCGCCTATGCAAATGTCCGGCCACTCTGGTGTCAAGAGTGGCCGGACATGATTCCGATCGAAAGACCGAGGTTTTATCTTACTTGTAATCGTCCGGATTCGGCGAGTCCGTCGGCTTGGCGAACTCGTTCTTCAGCTCGGCCGAGATCGGCGTGTTGAGGTTCAGGCCCTTCGGCGGGATCTTCTGGGTGAACCATTTGTCGTAGATCTTCTGGGCTTCGCCGGAGGTGTAGAGTGCCGCCGTCGCTGCATCCACCACCTTCTTGAAGGCGGGGTCGTCCTTGCGCAGCATGATGCCGTAGGGCTCGGGCTTGGAGAACGCGTCCTTGGAGACCTCATAATCGCCCGGATTCTTCGAGCCGGCGACGAGGCTGGCCAGCAGGATGTCGTCCATGACAAAGGCGACCGCGCGGTCGGTTTCGACCATCAGGAAGGCTTCGGCGTGGTCCTTGGCCGGAATGATGTTGGCGCCGAGGCCCTTCGCAGCGTTGGCTTCGGTGAGCTGCTTGATGTTGGTGGTGCCGGCGGTCGAGACCACGGTCTTGCCCTTGAGGTCGTCGATCGACTTCAGGCCGCTCGACTTCTTGAAGACGTAGCGGCTGGCGGTCAGGAAGTGGGTGTTGGTGAAGGCGACCTGCTTCTGGCGCTCGGCGTTGTTGGTCGTCGAGCCGCATTCGAGGTCGATGGTGCCGTTGGCCATCAGCGGGATACGGGTTGCCGAGGTCACCGGGTTGAGCTTGACCTCGAGCTTGTCGAGCTTGAGCTCCTTCTTCACGGCGTCGACGATCTTGTAGCAGATGTCCATGGCGAAGCCGACCGGCTTCTGGTTGTCGTCGAGATAGGAGAACGGGATCGAGGAATCGCGGAAACCGAGCGTGATGGCGCCGGTGTCCTTGATGTTCTTCAGCGTGCCGGTCAGCTCCTGGGCTCCAGCCTGGCTGACGACGAAGGTCGCGGCGAGCGCGAGCCCGATGTGGCGGAAATGTTTCACGTTTTTCTTCCCCTTTCGGATGATGCGGCCCGGATGCAAGCACAAATCGGGCCGGATTAGAATGTAACTTTCGGCGGGATCAACGGCTCAGGTTAACGGGCCTGTCAGTGGTCTTGGCAACTCGCCGAGATCCCAGAACAGCCCGGCCATCACCGTCAAGGCCTCTTCGGTCAATGGCAGCAGGATGTGCTCATTGGGCGCATGCTGGGAGCAGCCCGGATAGGAGTGCGGCACCCAGATCGTCGGCAGGCCGAGGATTTCAGAGAACACGTCATTGGGCAACGAGCCGCCGAAATTCGGCAGCACGGCCGGCGCCTTGCCGGTGGTCTCCTGCACCGAATCCGCCGCCCATTTGATCCAGGGACTGTCGAAATCCGTGCGCGATGCAGCAAAGC
>JAEYTQ010000201.1 GCA_023433965.1 Pseudomonadota bacterium
CAGGCGGTCAACGAGGCGGAGGCAAGGCAGGCGCTTTCGGAGACCGAGCAGAAGTTTCGTATTCTCGCCGACACCATGCCGCAGATGGTGTGGTCGACGCTGCCGGACGGACACCACGACTACTACAATGCCAGATGGTACGAGTTCACCGGCATGCCCGAGGGGCCCACCGACGGCGCGGGCTGGAACGGGATGTTTCATCCCGAGGACCAGGATCGGGCCTGGGAACGCTGGCGGCACTCGCTGCGGACCGGCGAACCCTACGAGATCGAGTACCGCTTGCGCGACGCCGAGGGCAAATATCGCTGGACGCTCGGGCGGGCTTTGCCAATCCGGGATTCCGACGGGAACATCACCCGCTGGTTCGGGACCTGCACCGATATTCACGAGCAGAAGCTGCTGATGGAGCAGCGCGAGATGGTCAGCCAGGAGCTGAGCCATCGCATCAAGAACATTTTCTCGGTCATCAACGGGCTGATCGGCCTGTCGACCCGAAGTCATCCCGAGTTGAAGGGACCGGCGGACGAATTGCGTGCCCGCATCATGTCGCTCGGCAAGGCGCACGATTTCGTCCGGCCGCATAGCGCCCGGTCGCAGCCGATCGCGCCGCAAGCGACCCTCAAGGGTCTCCTGGAGCAGTTGCTGTCGGCCTACCAATCCGGGACCGAGCGGGTGTCGATCAAGGGCGACGATCTCCGTATCGACGATCGCTCTGCAACGCCGCTGGCGCTGTCGTTCCACGAACTTGCGACCAACGCCGCCAAATATGGTGCGCTCTCGACGCTCGACGGCCGGGTCGTCATCGACATTCGCGAAGCGGACGACGACGTCGTTATCGAGTGGACCGAGAGCGGCGGTCCCAAGCTCGAGCAGCAGCCGCGCGCCGAAGGCTTCGGCTCGCGACTGATCAACCTCAGCATGTCCAATCAGCTCGGTGGAAAGGTTTCTTACGCCTGGAACCCGGAGGGCCTTCAGGTCGAGGCTAGGATTCCAAAGACGTCGATGAGCCGTCCGGTGCCGCAAAAAAAGTGACGTCCGGCGATTGGACCGCTTTCGTCGCGCCGGCGGCGTGCTGGACCGCAGTGAGGATCGCGTCATCACTGAACGGCTTGCGGATGAAGCCGATCGCGGTGCCCGCCCTTGGCTTGATCTGCGCAGGGTTTGCCGTGACGTACACGATTTTGGTGCCGTAGTCCCGCGCAAGGTCCAGCGCGATCTGTGGCCCGGTCGAGCCGTCCCTGAGGTTGACGTCCACCAGCGCAATCTGCGCCTGCGGTGCGGCCTCCAATGCCTCCTTGCGATCAGCCGCGATCGCTGCGACGCGATAGCCAGCGTCTTCCAGAATGCGGGCAATGTCGCTGGCGACGAAAATTTCGTCTTCGACGATCAATACGGAAGGTGTCATTGGCAACGTCGTGGCTGGTTGATCAATCCGATCGGCTTGGCGGACATGTTCACCACGGCCGTATGAGTCCGGATCAACGTCAGGTTCCGCTTTTGGTTCCCGTGAGGTCGGGCCTCCAGCCTGCGACGCCACCCAGCTTCTGAACCGGGGTCAATTCGAACTGTCGATCAGGCTCTCCAGCAGCCGCTTGAGCTCGCTCGTCGACTTGTCGCCGTAGCTCTCCAGGATGTGCTCCTCCTGGTCCACCGCCAGCGAATTGAGCTTCTTGCACAGCACCTTGCCGCGGTCGGAGATGAACATCAGCACCTTGCGGCGGTCGTGCGGGTCCTGCACGCGATAGACCAGCGTGTCGGAGACCATGCGGTCGATCATCTTTGTCAGCGTCGGATGGTTGAGAAGCACGGCGTCCGCGAGCTCGCCCATCGAATGGCCGTTGCCGTCCGACAGCACTTTCAGGATGCGCCACTGCTCGACCGGCACGCCCTCCTTGCTCAACCGCAGTTCGAGCTGCCGGTTGATTTCCCGGTTGGCTTGCGCGAGCAGGTAAGCGAGGTGTTCGGTGATGGGGGAGTTTTGTTTCGGCGGTTTTGCCACGGCTGAGACTTCGCCTTGACCCAAATGAGTGAATGTCTTGCAATCGATGCTGCATCTATATGCACTTCAATTCTTGAAGTTTCAATATTTTCAAAATAGGATCATTGCCCAACAAAAGGGCGGAAGCCGCGGCCGCCCGCAGAATGTGCTTTCAGGTCTGGTGCCAGACAGGAGTTGGCGTGCGCGCGACGGTGAACTTCCCGGCTCACGGCGGTCCGGCGTTGCCGCCGTCCTTGCTGTTCAGGAATTTGTCGTCACCGGCGGCGGATTTCGACCTGTCGCCATTTGACTCGCATTTCATGAAGCGCCGCGGCGCCCGCAACAAGCTGCGCATCGGTAATTTCCTCACCTTTACCGGCTCGCCCGGGATCTGGGGGCCGACCTCCACCAACAGCGCGATGCTGGCGGTGGCCGAGATCAACAAGCGCGGCGGCATTCTGGGCCGCGAGCTCGAGCTGTCGATCTACGATTCCGGCGGCCCGATCGAGGAGGTGGTGCGTCGCGCCGAGCAGGCGATCGCCTTCGACGAGGTCGACCTGATCATGGGCTCGCACATCAGCGCGGTCCGCGTCGCGCTGCGCAAGGTCACCGGCAACCGCATTCCCTACATCTACACCCCCGTCTACGAAGGCGGCGAGCGCACGCCGGGCGTGATGGCGATCGGCGAGACGCCGCGCTGGCAGAGCCGGCCCTCGATCCACTGGCTCGCTGACGTCAAGAAGGCAGCGCGCTGGTACCTGATCGGCAGCGACTACGTCTGGCCCTGGCAGTCGCATCGCGCGGTGAAGCGCTACATCAAGGAGGCGGGCGGCCAGGTCGTCGGCGAGGAGTTCGTGCCGGTCGGCGAGGACAATCACGAGCCGCATTTGGCGCGCATCCGTGCGGCAAAGCCCGACGTGGTGCTGATCTCGCTGATCGGTACCGACAGCATCACCTTCAACCGCGCCTTTGCGGAGGCGGGCCTCGCGACGTCGACCCTGCGG
>JAEYTQ010000252.1 GCA_023433965.1 Pseudomonadota bacterium
AGCCGAGCTGCTCGGCGAGCTCGAGGCCCATCGTCTTCTTGCCTTCGATGCGGTACGGCTCCTTCAGCGTCGAGGTGTCGAACCAGCCGACCTTGGCCTTGCCCTCGCCGACGATCTTGCCGCAATCGTCGATATAGCCGTTGACGCGGTAGACGGTGGCGCCCTGCAGCTCGATCTCGCTGACGTTCACCTCGGGTGTGTCGGCCGGACAGAAGATCGTGGTCTTGATGCCGCAGCTCGTGGCATAGGCCGCGAGCGCCGCACCGGCATTGCCGTTGGTCGGCATCGCCATGTGCTTGATGCCGAGCGCCTTGCCCATCGACACCGCCATCACGAGCCCGCGCGCCTTGAACGAGCCGGTCGGCAGCCTTCCCTCGTCCTTGACGATGATTTCGCCGCCGCCGAGCTTCTTGCCGAGCTTGGGCAGCCAGATCAGCGGCGTGGTGACCTCGCCGAGCGAGACGATGTCCCGGCATTTGCGCACCGGCAAGAGCTCGCGGTAGCGCCACATGTCGCCGGGACGCTGCGCGAGCGCGTCCTTGGTCAGCGCCTTCTTCACGCCCGCGAGGTCGTAGCGCACCAAGAGCGGCTTGCCGGCCTTGGAGAGGTTGTGGACCTGGTCGGCGGCGTAATGGTCGCCCTCCATCGCGCATTCGAGATGGGTGACGAAGGTCGGACGTTCGATAGTGAGACTGTCGTTGTCGTGCATGCTGCTTCTTTCTTCTTGCTTATTCAAACCGTTCTATCCGCTCGTCATTGCGAGGAGCTCAGAAGCAATCCAAGCTGTTTCCGCGGATAGACTCTGGATTGCTTCGCTTCGCTCGCAATGAGCGCCTGTCATATATTCAACACCCTTCCATACGCATCCAGCACGGCCTCCTTCATCATCTCCGACAGCGTAGGATGCGGGAAGACGGTGTGCATCAGCTCTTCCTCCGTGGTCTCCAGGTTCATGGCGACGACATAGCCCTGGATCAGCTCGGTCACCTCGGCGCCGACCATCTGGGCTCCTAACAGCTGGCCGGTCTTCTTGTCGAAGATCACCTTGACGAGGCCCTGGTCCTCGCCCAGCGCGATCGCCTTGCCGTTGCCGACGAAGGGGAAGCGGCCGACGCGGATCTCGCGGCCGCTCTCCTTGGCCTTGGCTTCCGTGAGGCCGACCGAGGCCACTTGCGGCTGACAATAGGTGCAGCCCGGGATCAGGTTCTTGTCCATGGGATGCGGATTGAGGCCCTTGATCGCCTCGACGCAGATCACGCCCTCATGCTCGGCCTTGTGCGCCAGCATCGGCGGACCTGCGACGTCGCCGATGGCATAGATGCCGGGGACGTTGGTCTTGCCGTGGCCGTCGACGACGATGATGCCGCGGTCCGTCTTGACCCCGAGCTTTTCGAGACCGAGATTCTCGATATTGCCGACGACCCCGACCGCGGAAATCACCCGCTCGAATTCGGTCGTGACGGGCTTGCCCTTGCCGTCGTCGATGGTGGCGACGACGCTGTCGGCCTTCTTCTCCAGCTTCGTCACCTTGGTCGAGGACATGATTTTGATGCCCTGCTTCTCCAGCCGCTTGCGGGCAAGGCCTGCGATCTCGGCATCCTCGACCGGCAGGATCTGCGGCAGCACCTCGACCACGGTAACCTCGCTTCCCATGGTGTGGAAGAACGAGGCGAACTCGATACCGATCGCGCCGGAGCCGACCACCAGCAGCGATTTCGGCATTCGCTCCGGCACCATTGCCTCGAAATAGGTCCAGACCAGCTTCTTGTCCGGCTCGAGCCCTGGCAGCACGCGCGGCCGCGCGCCGGTCGCGACGATGATGTGCTTGGCCTGGTAGCTCCCCTCGCCGAGCGCGCCCTTGGGGCCCTCGACCTCGGACCTCTTGACGGTGACCTTGCCGGGCGCGTCGATCGAGGCTGCGCCCCAGATCACGCTGACCTTGTTCTTCTTCATCAGGAAGCCGACGCCGTCGTTGAGACGCTTGGAGACGCCGCGCGAACGCTGCACCACCGCCTTCGGGTCGAACGAGACCTTCTCCGCCGAGAGACCATAGTCTTTGGCGTGCTGCATGTAATGATAGATCTCGGCCGAGCGCAGCAGCGCCTTGGTCGGGATGCAGCCCCAGTTCAGGCAGATGCCGCCAAGGTAGGACTTTTCCACGATCGCGGTCTTGAAGCCGAGCTGCGCGGCGCGGATCGCGGTGACGTAACCGCCGGGACCGGAGCCGATGATGATGACGTCGAAGGATGTGTCGGCCATGGCGGCTCCCGTTCAACTCAAGAGGCGCCGCGGGCGCGGCGCTTGAAGACAACAAACCTGACCAGCCATTCGATGATCCCGACCAGGAGCAGAATGGCCAGCGCGCTCAGTACGATCGGTTGAGCGATGTTCCGCGACAGCTGCTCTCCCGAAAAGAAGGCGGATCGAAGAAAATCGAGCCCGATCGGATTGAACGCGGCGACGGCGCCGAGCAGCAGCGATAGCCATGGCCAGCGGGTTTGGACATGCAAGGTAGCCCCCCTGGCGCCGCGTCAGACCATCATCATGACGGGGTTTTCGATCAGCTGCTTGAAAGCACCGATCAGCTCGGCGCCGAGTGCACCGTCGATGGCGCGGTGATCGCAGGACAGAGTCACGCTCATCATGTGCGCGATCTCGATCTTGCCGTTGCGTACGACGGGACGCTCCTCGCTGGTGCCGACCGCGAGGATGGTCGCATGCGGCGGGTTGATCACGGCGGTGAAGTGGCTGATACCGTACATGCCGAGGTTGGAGACGGCGGTGGTACCTCCCTGGTATTCCTCGGGCTTCAATTTGCGGGAGCGTGCGCGCGCGGCGAAATCCTTCATCTCGTTGGAGATGGTCGACAGCGTCTTGGTCTCCGCCTTGCGGATGATCGGCGTGATCAGGCCGCCGGGCATCGCCACGGCAACGCCGACGTCGGAATGGTGGTGCTTGACCATGC
>JAEYTQ010000312.1 GCA_023433965.1 Pseudomonadota bacterium
GCTCCGAAATGAGTTATATGTCCTCCCCATGACGGGATGCTGCCAATGACTGTCTTGGATACGCCAATCTTGGAAACGCCAATCCTGCGCGAGGTCCGGAGCAACCACCGCTCGCCGGCGGGCGTGCATCTGGTCGCGCGCGACTATCCCAGGGGCATGCGGATCGACCCGCATTTGCACCGCGAGGCGCAGCTGATCTATGCGGCCAGGGGCACCATGCAGGTGACGACGCCCGGGGGACGCTGGCTGGTGCCGCCGGACCGCGCGGTCTGGGTGCCGGGCGGACTCGAACACGCCATCGACCTGCTCGCCGACATCGAGATGCGCACGCTGTATTTCGATCTCGCTTGGCTCAAGCGCGAAAAGCGCTATCAGGGCCTGTCCAGAGAATTCGTGGTGCGGGTGTCGCCCCTGCTCAATCAGGCGATCCTGGCGCTGTTCGACCCGCGCAATACCGAGGAACGCACCGAGCTGCTGGTCCGGCTCGTGATGCTGGAACTGCATCAGGCCGAGGACTCCGCGACCTTCGTGCCGCTGCCGCACGAGCCGCGCTGCCGCCGCGCCGCGCTGATCGTGCTCGACGATCCCACCGGCCTGCACGACATCGACACGCTGGCGCGCGCGGTCGGGACCTCGGCGCGGACTTTATCGCGGTTGTTCTCGAGCGAGACGCAGCTGAGCTTCAAGAGCTGGTGCCAACGCGCGAGGATTGCGGCGGCGATCCAGCTGCTATCGACGGATGCAAATGTCTCGGTGAAGCAGCTCGCCACCCAGCTCGGCTATGCCAGCGTGCCGGCCTTCTCGGCCGCGTTCCGGCAAGTGACGGGACGGACGCCGACGGAGTTTGCGGGGAAGTAGGCTGCCACCAAGCCACGAGGACTGGTAGGGCAGGCAAAGCGAAGCGTGCCCACGTCCTTCGCTGTCGTTGAGAGATCGTGGGCACGGCGCAAGGGCGCCTTTGCCCAACCCCACGGCAGCGGTGACCTAGGCGACATTGTCCGTACTCAACGGCATGCCGTCATTCTCCCAACGCACGGCCCGACTAAAGTTGCCGCATTGCTCCGCTCGATTGTGATCGGCTTCCACCCAAATCCTGTGTAAACTGCCGCAACGCACACACCTGAATCGAAAGCCCAGATGGCCAACGCCTTCTTCTCCGATCTGCTTGCCACCATCTCCGAGCGCGGCCGCACCTTGCTGCGCCGTGGCGACTCTGCCGATACCAAACGCGATGCCGATGGACTGCTCGAGCTCTGCGATGCGCTACTGTCGGGACGGGGCGAAGCTTCGGGCACCGCGATGGCGCGGGAGGTGCTCGACATCTACGGGGAGCTGGACGAGGCGGCACGCCGCGCCTTCTTTGAGGGGCTGGTGCGCGATTTCGGCCCCGATCGGGAGCGACTGTCCAGGGCGATCGAGACATGGCGGGCCGCCCCCAGTGACGAGGACGCAAGCTCGCTGCATTTCGCCTCGGAGCCGCGGCGGCAGGAGCTGATCCGCCGGCTCAACCGCGCACCCGGCGGCACCGGCGACCTCGTCGCCATGCGTGCCGATCTGCTCGGCATGATGAACGGGCACGCCGATCTCGCTGCGCTCGATCGCGACGTCTCGCATCTTCTCTCTTCGTGGTTCAACAGGGGGTTTCTCGTGCTGCGCAGGATCGACTGGTCGACCCCGGCCAACATCCTCGAAAAGATCATCCGCTACGAAGCCGTGCACGAGATCTCCGACTGGGACGATCTGCGCCGCCGCATCGACCCGGTCGACCGCCGCTGCTACGCCTTCTTCCACCCCGCCATGGTCGACGAGCCCCTGATCTTCGTCGAGGTGGCGCTGACGGAGACGATGCCCGGCGCGATCGCGCCCCTGCTTGCGGTCGACCGCCAGCACCTGCCGATCGAGCGCGCGCGCACCGCCGTATTCTATTCGATCTCCAACACCCAGCGCGGCCTCGGCGGCATCTCCTTCGGCAGCTTCCTGATCAAGCAGGTCGTGGAAGAGCTGCGCCGCGAACTGCCCAAGCTCGACACGTTCGTGACGCTGTCGCCGGTGCCGGGCTTCATGGCCTGGGTGAAGCAGGACAAGGATCTGCCGCTGTCCGACGAGGACCGCGAGACGCTGAAGCGCCTCGACGATCCCAGATGGTTCGAGAGCCCGGAGACGACCGCGCTGCTCCGCGGCGTGCTGGAGCCGCTTGCGGCGCACTATTTCCTCAAGGCGCGGACGCCGAAGGGCCGCCTGATCGATTCGGTCGCCCGCTTCCATCTCGGCAACGGCGCGCGGCTGGAGCGCATCAACTGGCTGGGGGATCTCTCGCCGAAGGGACTGCGAGAATCCGCCGGCGTCATGGTCAACTACCTCTACCGCCTCGACGACATCGAGAAGAACCACGAAGCCTACGCCAATGACGGCGAGGTGGTCGCGTCCAGCGCGGTGAAGAAGCTGCTGAAGGGCGAGGGACGACGGCTGCTGGACATGCGGTTGTCGTAGGGCAAACACTTGCTCCCGACCGTATTCCGAGGAGCACTTGCGACGAAGCAATCCAAACCGCGTCCGCGGAAAGACCTTGGATTGCTTCGCTAAGCCTGCAATGACGGCGTGCGGTGCTTCAGCTGGGCCTACTCCGCCAGCGCCCTCATCTCCTTGTAGAGATCGGACTTGCCTTCGAAGCCGATGCCGGCAAGCTCCGGCATGGTGATGCGGCCGTTCTCGACGCGGACGCCATCCGGGAAGCCGCCATAGGGCTGGAACAGGTCGGGGTAGCTTTCATTGCCGCCGAGCCCGAGGCCGGCTGCGATGTTGAGCGACATCTGGTGACCGCCATGCGGGATGCATCGGCTGGGCGACCAACCGTGAGCCTTCAGCACCTCCAGCGTGCGCTGGTATTCACACAGGCCGTAAGACAGCGCGCAGTCGAATTGCATCCAGTCGCGGTCGGGGCGCATGCCGCCGTAGCGGATCAGGTTGCGGGCGTCCTGGTGGCTGAACAGGTTCTCGCCCGTGGCCATCGGAGCCGGATAGAATTCGGCG
>JAEYTQ010000401.1 GCA_023433965.1 Pseudomonadota bacterium
CTGTTCCTGATCGGCTACACTGCACTGGTCGGCTGGCTCGCCTCGCGGGCCGCGGTCGCGAAATCGCTCGTCCTGCTGGTCATAGTCGGCAACGCGGCCTGGACCGTCGGCAGCATCACGCTGCTGCTCTCCGGCGCGGTGTCGCCGAACCTTCCCGGCGAGCTCATGGTCGTCGTGCAAGCCATCGCCACCGGCGTGTTCGCCGAGCTGCAATATGTGGGATTGAAGAAGAGCGGGCGTGTAGCGACGGCGTGAAGGCCGCTGTTGTCCCGGACGCGCCGCGTCCGGGGCACGAGTGGGGGCTAGGCCCGCGCGCGACCGTTGGCCTTGCCGACGGCGTGCCCGTTGAGCTTCTTCTTTTTGGCGGCCTTGGCCGTCGAACTCTCGGTGCCCGCCTTCTGCGCCTTGCGCTCGGCCCGCGCCTGCACTTTGGCGCGTTCGGCCCTCGCCTCGGCACGGAGCTTCTTGCGCTTCTTCTCGCAGGACTCACACTTGCAGCCGATCGGCTTCAGATAGGCTTTGAAATAGTCGGTGCCGTAATCGTAGTTGATCTCGTCACCCGGCTCGATGTTCTTGATGGCGCGGATATAGACCTTGCGCTCGCGCGGACGGACGTCGGATTCGGCGTTCGGCCGGCAGGAATGGTTGATGTAGCGGGCGAGGTTCTTGCGCACCGAACCGTCGATGGTCCAACGCCCGTTGAGCTCGAACAGATATTTGTTCTCGATCTCGTCCTGCTCGGGAATCCTGGAATCCAGGATCGGCCCGAAATAGCGGATGATCCGGGTCCCCTTCTTGATCGGCTTGGTGGCGAAGAGGCCGAGCCCGGTCTTGGAGCGGCCGACGCGATAGGGCTTGTTTGAGATGGCTGACATGATCGAGAGAATGAGGACGCGAACGAAGCTGGATGAGCTCAAAGCGAAGCCGCTGTTCTAGAACGATTCCGCGTCGCTGTCAGGTATATCCAGCATCCATTTGAACCTTGCCCACAATCAAGGCGTCTTATGGGACGAAGTTCCCACTCTATCGAAGCCTCCCATGGACCGTATCACGACGATAGGCTTGGCTGTCCTGATGACCTGCCTCGGCCTGAACAGCGCCCACGCCCAATCCGTGGGCAGCAGCTACAGCCCGACGGCGCCGAAGGACTGCCGTCAGATCGGCAAGCCCAGCGACCTCGACGGCAGCACCACGCGGGTCTGCCCGGGCAAGGGCGGGCTCGTGGTGCTGATCGCCGAGGATGATCTGCGCGAAGTCGTCTCCGTCGGTCGCAATCGCAAGCAGGCGGCCGAGGAACCGGCCGCCAACGTCTGGTTCGCGCCGTTCAATTCAGCGGAGACCACCGTCGAATGGCGCGCGGCCGGTGCAAAGCCGTTTGCGATCATCCAGCGCTGGCATATCGCCGACAACAGCGATCCCGATAAGCAGGGGCGGCCGAACACCAAGGCCATGCTGGTCGTGACCCGGCTTCCCCCAGGCCCGGTCTGCCACGTCGCCTACGTCGATGCCGTCACCAATCCCACCGCCAATGAGCTCGCCCGCAAGGCCGCCGACGATCGCGCCCGCGACTTCACTTGCGGCAAGGACCAGGTGAAGATCATCGGCGCGCCCGGCCGCGCGGTCGAGCTGGCGACGATGCGCTAGCCCCGCTCTTGGCGCGCCGATAGCGCGCCAGCAGCCGCTCGCCCTTGGCGGCGATACGACGCGCCGCCGCCACCGTTTTCGGAACCGGCTCGCCCCAGGCACGCGCCGACAATGCATGGCGGGTCGGCTGCCCATTGGCATCGACTAGCGGCGGCAGTTTGGCGCGGCCATAGAAGCGCACGGCCCAGCTGCCTTTCCGCCGCATCTCCTGCGGCGTCATCTCCGACTGTTTCTTGGTGACTCCGGGCCGCAGATGGGCGCCCTGCTTACGCGCGAAGGCCTTTCGGCCCGACGCGGTCAAGCCGCCACGCGGATCCTTTTCACGCGCAGATGCGGCGCGCTTTCGGGATTTGACCTTCTTCGCGGTCCGCTTGCGGGTCTTCTTCGTGGATGTCTTCGACTTTGAATTTGGCGTCTTCGCCTTCGACTTCGAACTCTTCTTGGCGGTCTTCTTCTTCGTTGCCATGCGCATGTTGTCCACGAGATTGGGATAGCGGCGTCCGGCGCGGCCGGCGCGCGCCTTCGCCGCCGATTTCTGCGCGGGACTGAGATGCTTGGGGCCCTTGCCAGCCCGTTTGCGGGGATACGATCGTTTCCAGGGCGCGCGTGCTGTCTTTGCCATGCGGCTTCAACGCCTCATCACCGCAAGGGTTGCGTCGCCCCGCCGATCAGGGGCTAGGCAGCTTCGGCGCCACGGGTGCCGTCAGCATCGCTTCTAGAAGCCGCTCCGCCGTCGTCCCCTCGGGCAAGCGCGCGAGAATGTCCTCGAGCCGACCATCGAGCAGTAGCATGGTGAAGCCGTGCACCATGGCCCAGGCGCGCGCGATCGCGGCGCCCTGGTTCAGGGTCAGCGCGTCCTCGCTGATCTGCTCCTGCCGGATCATGCCGATCGCATTCGCCAGGCCAGCGAAAGAGGCTTCGGACGCCTCATGCAGCGACGGCCGGGAATAGTCCAGGCGCTCGGTGCGGAACATGATGCCGTACATGCCGGGGTGAGCCTGCGCATAGGCGACATAGGCTTTCGGCCGTGCCAATGCCTGTTCGAGCGGCGTCGTGGCGGCGTCGCAGGCCGATGCCATCGCGGCGTTGAACTGGCGGAAACCGACGGCGGCGAGTTCGCTGAGCAGCCCGGTGAGATCGCCAAAATGATGGGTGGGCGCTGCGTGCGAGACGCCCGCCTCGCGCGCGACCGCCCGCAAGGTCAGGCCGGCAAGCCCATCACGCTCCAGCACACGCTCGGCGGCCTGGAGCAGCGCTTCGCGCAAGGCGCCGTGATGATAGGGGGTCTCGGTCTTCGCGCCCGCCGTGCGGCGCGCCGGTCGCGATGCAGCGATCGATGTCGCGCTTCGGTGGGTGCGCGAGCTTCGCGCGGTTTCGCCCTTGGTGTGGATCTTGGCCATTTGCAAGCTATATGACGCAATATTGACAGTGTAAAGATTTCGCTTGACCGGCGCGACGATTGGCGGTACTAAATCTTTACGATGTAAAGATAGGGAGGATATGCCGTGCAGCACGAGGCCCTCACCGAGCGCCGCAACAATCTCGGCTCCATCCCCTTCGAGGCGGATGCGCCTTTTCTCAAGATCATCGGCGAATTGCCGCGCGAGCTGAATGGCACGCTCTATCGCAACGGACCCAATCCGCAGTTCGATTCTCCCGGCGCGCACTGGTTCGTCGGAGACGGCATGCTGCACGCCTTTCATCTCGAGAATGGCCGCGCCAGCTACCGCAACCGCTGGGTCCGCACGCCGAAATGGCTCGCCGAGCACGACGCCGGCCGTGCGCTGTTCGGCGGTTTCGGCCGCAAGCTGCCGGATGCTCCGAAAGATCTCACCGACGGCGGAGTCGCCAATACCAACATCATCTTCCATGCCGGCAAGCTGCTCGCGCTGGAGGAAGCGCACCTGCCGACTGAGATCGAGCCGGGCACGCTGGCGACGCGCGGCTATCACAACTACCAGGGCCGCGTGGCCGGCAGTTTCACCGCTCATCCGAAGATCGACCCTGCCACCGGCGAGCTCGTATTCTTCGGCTACAATGCCGCCGGACCGCTCACCCCCGCCCTCTCCTACGGATCGATCGATGTGACAGGCAAGGCGACGCGCTTCGAGCGCTTCGAGGCGCCCTATGCCAGCATGGTGCACGACTTCATCGTCACCGCGAACCATGTGCTGTTTCCGATCCCGCCCACCACCGGCAGCATGGAGCGCGCGATGAAGGGACGGCCGCCCTATGCCTGGGAGCCGGACAAGGGCGCCTATGTCGGCGTGATGAAGCGCAGCGGCACCGCAAAGGACATCGTCTGGTTCCGCGCCGAGGCCTGCTACGTCTTTCACGTCATGAACGCGTGGGAGGACGATCACCGCATCGTCGCCGACGTCATGCAGTTCGAAGAGGCGCCGTTGTTTCCGCATCCGGATGGCCGGCCGACCGATCCGGAAAAGTCGCGCGCCCGCCTCTGCCGCTGGACCTTCGATCTCTCCGGCAATACCGACCGCTTCCAGCAGACTTATCTCGACGATCTCACCGGCGAATTCCCGCGCATCGACGACCGTCGCGCCGGGCTGAAGAGCCGTCACGGCTGGTACGCCTGCGCCAATCCTAGGCTGCCGATGTTCGGCGCGCTCTCCGGCATCGTTCATGTCGACGGCGACGGCAGACGGCTCGGCCAATATCTGCTGCCGGCCGGCGACACCATTTCCGAGCCCGTGTTCGTCGAGCGTTCGAAGGATGCAGCCGAAGGCGATGGCTGGCTGCTCGCGGTGGTCTGGCGCGCGCGGGAGAATCGCAGCGACCTCGCGGTGTTCAATGCCACCAACATCGAGGATGGGCCCGCCGCATTGGTGCAGCTCGGGCACCGCGTGCCCGACGGATTCCACGGCAATTGGGTCGGGGCGGCGTAGCCCTCGTCGATGCGGGGCGCGACGAGGTCGCGAGCCGGAATCCCCGTGGATATCGCGTCGTCAAAGAGGCCCGATGCACATGCTCTCGATCACCGCGGACTCCGTCGCTGTCCTCGCCCTGGCCGGCGCCGCACTTGCATTCCTGGCGATACGGCTGCGCCGGCGAAGCCTCACGTTCTTTGAAGGCGGCATCCTGCTCGCGGCCGGCCTTCTACTCGCCGCCACACTCCCGATGATGTCGCGCCTGTTCTGGACAGGGCTGGTCGACGAGATGGCCGGCCAGCTCGTTGCAGCACTTCATTTTCTTGAGGTCGTTTACGTCGTCTTGACATTGTAAGAGATGGTCGAGCCGACGCGGCTCCGTGTCTTGATCATCGCGCTTTGCTTATTACGGTTCCGAATCCCCGCTTCGGGGTCCCGACCTGCTATTCTGGCCGTTTTTTGGGACGCCTGCCATCTCGCAACGGCGCCGTTGTCTTCACAAAGTGATATGCCGGGTATCGCCGGATCAAGTAGGGTGCGCCAGTCCGCGCCTTGCCCACGACCGCCAAACAGGAATGACGATGAAGGACGTATTCGCCCGCCTCGCCTCCGACCTCCTCTCCGTCAT
>JAEYTQ010000448.1 GCA_023433965.1 Pseudomonadota bacterium
CGGCACTTCGGCATATTCGTTGCCGAACACCGTCAGCCCGATCTTCTCGACGACGAATGGGTCCTGCGTCGCCGCGATCACGCCGACGCCGCAAGGACCGGCAATCGTCTGCCCGATGGGATTAGCCGGGGCCTTCGACTTCGCCGTTGCCTTCTTAGCAGCCGGCTTCGCCTGGGGCGCGGTCTGGGCCGGGGGACTTGCGGTCGCAGGAGGGGTTTGCGCGGCTGCCGTAGCCAGAACGGACAGCAGGAAGAGCACCGAAGCAGCAAATCGAAACATAAATTCCAAGCGGGATCAGAGGCAGGAGGGTGTCGGCCGCGCCACACTAGGGTGGGATCGCGACAACCGCAAGCTGCGCGCGGAGGCTGGTGTCTACCCCACAGGCCGCTTCCATCGGTAGCACTTCATCACGAGCCCGTTCGACGGTTCGATCTCCTGCTTCTCGAACACAAAGCCTTCGCGCTCGTGCCAGCGCCAGGCGTTTTCGTTCTCGCGAACGCAGCGCAGGCACATCTCCTCGGGCAGCTGCGTGCGCCGATCCGGCATCTGCCGCTCAAGCCCTTTGGCTGCGCACGGATTGCCCTGCGCGGACCTTGCCGGCCGACAGGCACACCACCTCGGAGATCTGCAGCAGCTGCCGCGCCAGCGGGCTGGTCTTGCGCCAGACCATGCCGATGGTGCGCGACGGTTCGGGGGCGCGGAAGCGCGCCAGCGAGACCGTGGCGGATCGCGTCTCGACCGGCACCGCCATCTCCGGGATCAAGGTCACGCCGATGCCGGCGCTGACCATCTGCACCAGCGTCGACAGCGAGTTGGCGTCCAGCATCTCGCGCGGCGGCGCCGATTGCATGTTGCAGAAGGACAGCGCCTGGTCGCGGAAGCAGTGTCCTTCCTCGAGCAGCAGAAGCCGCATCTCGCGCATCATCTCCCGCGACGGGGCCGGCGTGCCCTCATCCGCGGCCGGCCGCACCAGCAGGAATTTTTCCTCGAACAGCGCGACCTCGGTGAGCGAGGGTTCGGACACCGGCAGCGCCACGATGGCGGTGTCGAGCCGGCCCTCCACCAGCTCCTGGATCAGCCGCGGCGTCATGGTCTCGCGCACGCGGATGTCCAGCTCAGGATGCATGCGCGTGAGATTCTTGGTGATCTTCGGCAGCAGGTAGGGGGCGATGGTCGGGATCATGCCGATGCGCAGCCGGCCGGCAAAGCGGTCCTGTGACGCCCGGGCGAAATCGCCGAGCTCGTCGACCGAACGCAGGATGTCGCGGACCCGCTCGGCGAGTTCCTAGCCGAACCGGGTCAGAGCCACCTGGCGCGCGCTGCGCTCCAGCAGCAGTCCGCCCAGCGCCTCCTCCAGCTCTTTGATCTGCATCGACAAGGCCGGTTGCGAGATCGAACAGGACTCCGCCGCGCGACCGAAATGGCCATGACGCGCCAGCGCATCGAAATACCGGAGCTGGCGCAGCGTCACATTGATCATCAGAAAATCCTATCGCAGCGATCATTAAAGTCAACTTTACCTGATAGGTTGCGACGCTTAGAGTGGTTCTACCTGGTCCAGGGCGCAAGTCGACGCCGCCAGAGGAGGTATTCATGGACGACACATCGAAGTGCCCGTTTTCGGGCGGAAAACCCACGCGCTCAAACCGCGACTGGTGGCCGACGCAGCTCAACATCGAGGTGCTGCACAAGAATTCCGACAAGTCCGATCCGATGGACAAGGACTTCGACTATGCCAAGGAATTCAAGTCGCTCGACCTCAACGCGGTCATCAAGGATCTGACCGCGTTGATGACGGATTCGCAGGAATGGTGGCCCGCCGACTTCGGTCACTATGGCGGTCTCATGATCCGCATGGCCTGGCACAGCGCGGGCACCTATCGCACCACCGACGGTCGCGGAGGCGCCGGCGCCGGTCAGCAACGCTTCGCACCGCTGAACAGCTGGCCCGACAACGCCAACCTCGACAAGGCGCGCCGTCTGCTCTGGCCGATCAAGCAGAAATACGGCCAGAAGATCTCCTGGGCCGACCTGATGGTGCTGGCCGGCAACGTCGCGCTGGAATCGATGGGCTTCAAGACGTTTGGTTTCGCGGGTGGCCGCGTCGACGTCTGGGAGCCGGAGGAGCTCTATTGGGGGCCGGAAGGCACCTGGCTCGGCGATGAGCGCTACAGCGGTGAGCGTCAGCTCGCCGAGCCGCTCGGCGCGGTGCAGATGGGCCTCATCTACGTCAATCCGGAAGGCCCCAACGGCAAGCCGGATCCGGTCGCTGCGGCCAAGGACATCCGCGAGACCTTCGCCCGCATGGCGATGAATGACGAGGAGACCGTCGCGCTGATCGCCGGCGGCCACAGCTTCGGCAAGACCCATGGCGCAGGCGATCCCTCGCTGGTCGGTCCGGAGCCCGAAGCGGGTGCACTCGAGGATCAGGGCCTCGGCTGGAAGAGCAAGCACGCATCGGGTCACTCGGGTGATGCCATCACCAGCGGTCTCGAAGTCACCTGGACGACGACGCCGACGAAGTGGAGCAACAACTTCTTCGAGAACCTGTTCGGTTTCGAATGGGAGCTGACCAAGAGCCCGGCTGGTGCGCAGCAGTGGACCGCCAAGAACGCCGAGGCGATCATCCCCGATGCC
>JAEYTQ010000517.1 GCA_023433965.1 Pseudomonadota bacterium
CATCCTGGCATTCGCGATCGCCGCCTCGCTGGCGATGCTGCCGCTTGGTGCGTCGGCCGCTGTCGGTCACGCGATGCCGTCGGACGACATGCAGACCGTCATGCACATGGCGGATCAGGGCGATATGTCGATGGACGATTGCTGTCCGGACGACATGAAGGGATCGAGCTCGCACAAGAATGGCTACAAGTGCGGGATGGGTCTCTGCTGCATCGGCGGAGCTCTTGCACTCGGCAACGTCCATCCTGTCGCGCTGCGGCTGTTACCCAACGCAACGAGCAATATCCTCATCCCCGCTGACCAGATCCTCTCCTCCCGCACCGGCAGTCCGCCTTTCCGACCTCCTCGAAGCTGATCTCGCAGAGCCCGGCGCGCGCACGCTTGCTCGCGCAGACGACTGACGTGCGCGCTCCAGGCGCCACGGCGAAAGATCAGCTCATGAGGACAGGACAATGCCTTCCAAATTCACGACCGCGGCTCTCGCCGCCACCTTCTCGCTTGCCGCTTCAGCCGCTATAGCGGGCGCCGGCGATTACGCCTTCGAACCCGTCAATCCGGAGATGAAGAAGGGCGACGACGTCACGCTCGCCGTCCGCCTGACCAACAAGCAGACCGGCAAGCCGGTGGCGGACGCGGTGATCTTCAAGACCCGCGTCGACATGGCTCCCGACGGAATGGCCGAGATGGTGTCGGACGTCGCGCCGCTGCCCTCGAAGGAGCCGGGCGTCTACGCCTTCAAGACGGACCTGCCGATGGCCGGCCGCTACCAGGTGACGCTTTCCGCCAAGGTGCAGGGCGAGGCCGAGACCGTCACCGGCAAGGTGATCGTCAAGGCGACCAAGTGAGCCTTCGGGCGCCGCCCAACGGACGGCGCCCGTATCCCTCTTTCCCATTCACATGGATGCGCGCCGCGGCGCGCGGGATCACGCCATGAACACGCAGCGTCTTCTGACCGCACTTGCACTCGCGGGCGGGCTGGCCCTCGGCGCTTTCTGGTACGCGAACGGCGGGCGCTGGTCGGTCCACGCCGAGCCGGCCACGGCGGCGCCGGTTTCGGACCGAACTCCGCTCTATTATCGCGATCCGGAAGGGGCACCACTCTGGTCGGCCGGCCCCAAGAAGGACGACCGCGGGAGGGACTTCCTGCCGGTCTATGACGACGATCAGGCCGCAGCCGAGCCGAAGCAACAGGCAGGTTCCTCGCGCAAGATCCTGTATTACCGCAATCCCATGGGGCTGCCCGACACCTCGCCGGTGCCGAAGAAGGACCCGATGGGAATGAACTACGTCCCCGTCTACGAAGGCGACGAGGTCGACGACGGCACCGTGAAGCTGTCGCCCGGCAAGATCCAGCGCACCGGCGTGAGATCCGAGCCCGTCGAGCGGCGCCCGATCCGCATCACCGTGAGGGCGCCCGGCACAATCCAGCTCGACGAGCGCCGCGTCTCGGTGATCGCCATGCGCGCCGAGAGTTTCGTGCAGAAGGTCGCCGACGTGACCACCGGCACGCGCGTGAAGGCCGGCCAGCCGCTGATGCAGATCTACAGCTCGGCAGTGGCGTCCGCCGCCGCGGAGTATCTGTCGACGATCAATTCCAGAACCACAGGCGGCATCGAGGCCTACGGCCGCGGCTCGCGGCAGCGGCTGATCAATCTCGACGTTCCCGAACTGGCCATCGCCGAGATGGAGAAGTCTCGTGTCGCACCCGTGACGGTGCAGTGGTCGGCGCCTCGCGAAGGCATCGTGCTCGAGCGCAATGCGATCGAGGGCATGCGGGCCAACCCCGGGGACGTGCTGTTCCGGATCGCGGACATCTCGCTGATCTGGGCTCTCGTCGACGTGGCCGAACGCGACCTTGGCAGCATCGCGGTCGGCCAGCCCGTCACGATCCGCGCGAGAAGTTTCCCGGGTCGGACCTTCACCGGAACGATCGCGGTCATCTATCCCCAGGTGAACAAGGACACGCGCACCGCGCGCGTCCGGATCGAGCTTGCCAATCCGGACTTCGCGCTGCTGCCCGACATGTACGTCGATGCCGATATCGGCACCGCGGATTCCGCGCCGGTGCTGACCGTGCCGGACAGTTCGGTGCTCGACACGGGCACGCGCCAAGCCGTCCTGGTCGACAAGGGGGAAGGGCGCTTCGAGCCGCGGGAGGTGAAGCTCGGCCGGCGCGGCGGCGGCTACATCGAGGTCAGGGACGGCCTGGCAGACGGCGAGGCGGTGGTCACCTCGGCCAACTTCCTGATCGACGCGGAAAGCAACCTGAAGGCCGCGCTCAAGGGCTTTGCCGAGGCCGCCCAAGTGTCCGACGCACCTGCTCACGCGATGGGAGAGCACAAATGATCGCCCGCATCATCGCCTGGTCCGCCCGCAACCTGCTGCTCGTGCTGTTCGGCACTGGCTTCGCTGCCGCCGCCGGCCTGTACGCGTTGGTTCATCTTCCGCTCGACGCGATTCCGGACCTCTCGGACACGCAGGTCATCGTCTACACCGAGTATCCCGGCCAGGCGCCGCAGGTGATCGAAGACCAGGTCACCTATCCCCTGACGACGGCGATGCTGACGGTGCCGAAGTCCAAGGTCGTGCGCGGCTTCTCGTTCTTCGGAGTATCGTTCGTCTACGTCATCTTCGAGGACGGGACGGACATCTACTGGGCGCGCTCGCGCGTGATGGAGTTCCTGAACGGCGCCACGTCCAGGCTTCCGGCCGGCGTGACACCGACGATCGGCCCCGACGCGACCGGGGTCGGCTGGGTCTACCAGTACGCGGTGATGTCCAAGGAATTGAACCTCGCGGACACGCGGACGATCCAGGACTGGAATCTGAAGTTCGCGCTGGCCAAGGCCGAAGGCGTCGCCGAGGTCGCCAGCATCGGCGGCTTCATCAAGCAGTACAACGTGGTGCTCGACCCGCAGCGGATGCGCGACCGCGGCATCAGCATGCAGAAGATCCGTGAAGCGATCCGCGCCAGCAACTCCGACGCCGGCGGGCGCACTGTCGAGCTCTCCGAGTTCGAATACGTCATTCGCGGTAAAGGCTACATCAAGAACATCAACGATCTCGGCAACATCGTCTTGAAGACGAGCAACGGCACGCCGGTACTGATCCGCGACGTCGCCCACGTCGAGCTCGGGCCGGACGAGCGCCGGGGCATCGCCGAGCTGAACGGCGAGGGCGAGGTCGCCGGCGGAATCGTGCTGCAGCGCTTCGGCGTCAACGCGCTCGACGTCATCGAGAACGTCAAGAAGCGCTTCAAGGAGATCGCGAGCAGCCTGCCGAAGTCGATCGAGATCGTGCCGGTCTACGACCGCTCCGGCCTGATCTACGCGGCCATCGACACGCTCAAGCACACGCTGTTCGAGGAGAGCATCGTCGTCGCGCTGGTCTGCATCGTGTTCCTGCTGCACGTGCGCAGCGCCTTGGTCGCGATCCTGATGTTGCCCGTCGGCGTGCTGATGGCATTCGGGGCCATGAAGCTCCTGGGACTCGGGTCGAACATCATGAGCCTGGGCGGGATCGCCATCGCCATCGGCGCCATGGTGGATGCCGCCATCGTCATGATCGAGAACGCCCACAAGCACCTCGAACGGGCGAAGCCCGATCAATCGCGCGTGCAGGTCGTGATCGATGCCGCGTCCGAGGTCGGACCAGCACTGTTCTTCAGCCTGCTGATCATCACGGTCTCGTTCATGCCGATCTTCACGCTGGAATCGCAGGAGGGGCGGTTGTTCAGCCCGCTGGCGTTCACCAAGACCTTCGCGATGGCCGCCGCGGCCCTGCTGTCCGTGACCCTGGTGCCGGCGCTGATGGTGGTCTTCGTCAGGGGCCGGATCGTTCCGGAGCATCGAAACTTCATCAACCGCTTCCTGATCTGGATCTACCGCCCCGTGATCAAGGTCGTGCTGCGGGCCAGGATCCTGGTGATCCTCGCTGCGGTAGCCGTGCTCGCCGTCACGATCTGGCCGGCCCGGCAGCTCGGTACCGAGTTCATGCCGACCTTGAACGAAGGAGCGCTGCTCTACATGCCGACGACGCTGCCCGGCATCTCCGTCACGAAGGCGGCCGAACTGATGCAGACGCAGGACCGTATCATCAAGTCGTTCCCCGAAGTCGCCTCCGTCTATGGCAAGGCGGGACGGGCGGCGACGGCGACGGACCCGGCGCCCACCGAGATGTTCGAGACCGTCGTTAACCTGAAGCCGAAGGAGCAGTGGCGCCCTGGCGTGACCGTCGACAGCCTCATCACGGAGATGGACAAGGCGCTGCAGTTCCCTGGCGTCTCCAACGCCTGGACCATGCCGATCAAGGCCCGCATCGACATGCTGTCGACCGGCATCCGCACGCCGATCGGCGTGAAGGTGATGGGCACGGACCTCGTCGAAATCGATCGGCTGGCCAGGCAGATCGAGCGGGTGATCAAGGCGGTGCCCGGCACATCGTCGGCCTACGCCGAGCGGGCCATCGGCGGGTACTATCTCGAGATCGTCCCCGACCGCGAGGCGCTCGCGCGCTACGGCATCCTGATCCAGGAGGTTCAGGACACCATCGCGGCCGCCCTCGGCGGCCAGACGGTCACCACGACCGTGGAGGGCCGGCAGCGCTTCACGGTGAACATGCGCTACCCGCGCGATCTCCGCGACAATCCGAAAACCATCGCCAGCGACATTCTGGTGCCGATGCCGGGCGGGGGCACCGTGCCGCTCGGCGAAGTCGCCAAGGTCGAGCCGGCGCGGGGGCCGACCTCGATCCGGACGGAGAACGGGCAGCTCGCGACCTACATCTACGTCGACATCCGCGATCGGGACATCGGCGGCTATGTCGCCGATGCACAAGCGGCGGTCACCCAAAGCATCCAGTTTCCGGCGGGCTATTACGTCGTCTGGAGCGGCCAGTACGAATACCTGCAGCGGGCCGCCGCCCGGCTGAAGATCGTGATCCCGGTGACGCTGACGATCATCTTCCTGCTCCTTTACCTGAACTTCAGGGCGATGACGGAGACCCTGATCGTCATGCTGTCACTGCCGTTCGCCCTGGTCGGCGGCATCTGGATGATGTGGTGGCTCAGCTTTGACCTGTCGGTCGCCGTCGCCGTCGGCTTCATCGCGCTTGCCGGCGTCGCCGCAGAGACCGGCGTCGTGATGCTGATCTACCTCGACCACGCGCTGGCCGAGATGAAGGAGAAGCGCAGTGCCGAGGGCCGGGTCTTCACGCGCGGCGATCTCCACGACGCCATCATGGTCGGCGCGGTGGAGCGCGTCCGCCCGAAGATGATGACCGTGGTCGCCATCATGGCCGGCCTGCTGCCGATCATGTGGAGCACCGGGACGGGGTCCGAGATCATGCAGCGGATCGCGGTGCCGATGATCGGCGGCATGACGTCGTCGACGCTGCTCACGCTGATCGTGATTCCGGCGATCTTCGGCCTGGCGAAGGGGCGTGGGCTTCCACACGGCGGTGAGGGCGCCGGCGTCGCGTCCGACGGCGCTTCGCAAGAGGTGCCAAAGGCGGCCTGAACAAATTCGAACGAGACAGAGCCGGCCCGGGCGGACCTGGCCACGTGACGGTCAAATGAAAGGAAATCCGCGATGCGACACTCTCCGATGACCCGCCGATCGCTGGTCGGCCTGCTGGCCACAGCGGCGCTGATGGGATCCGCTGCCAGGGCTTCCGCCGAAGAAACTACCGTCACGGTGCACAAGGATCCGAACTGCGGCTGCTGCACCGGTTGGGCGCAGCACCTACGCCAGTCCGGGTTTACCGTGCACGTGGAGGAGACGTCGAACCTGGACGCGATCCGCAGTCGCCTTGGAGTGCCGACAGAACTCGCGGCCTGCCATACCGCAGAAGTCGGCGGCTATGTCGTCGAAGGACACGTCCCGGCTGATGCGATCCGCCGCCTTCTGCGTCACAGGCCGAGCGCTCGGGGCATCGCCGTGCCGGGCATGCCGGCCGGATCGCCGGGCATGGAAGGAGGTAGGGCGGAACCCTACACGGCCATCCTGTTTGGCGCCAACGGCCAACGTCCGTTCATGCGTTTCAAGGGTACGGTCGCCACTGAGGGGTAGCATCGGTCACCGCCGGTCGAGCGACTAAGCGAGCCGGCGCCAGCGCAGCAAGGCCCAATATCGAATTCGCATAAGGTATATTATGGAATATATTTATATCTAATCAGATCAGGTATTTAGGCGAATTTGCTGACATCCCATCTTCGCCAAAGCCCGTGTTTCCGTCAG
>JAEYTQ010000570.1 GCA_023433965.1 Pseudomonadota bacterium
GGTTTCCTGCCCAAGCCGGAACCATGCCCATGACAACGACCGCCGCGCAACGCTTCCCCGCACCCGCCCTCGACACGCTGCCCGACGACATCCGCACGCGGCTTCTCGCCGTGCAGGAGAAGAGCGGCTTCGTGCCGAATGTCTTCCTCACGCTGGCCTATCGTCCCCAGGAGTTCCGCGCCTTCTTCGCCTATCACGACGCGCTGATGGAGAAGGACGGCGGCCTCAGCAAGGCGGAGCGCGAGATGATCGTGGTGGCGACGTCGGCCGCCAATCAGTGCCAGTATTGCGTGATCGCCCACGGCGCGATCCTGCGCATCCGCGCCAAGAACCCCGTGATCGCCGACCAGGTCGCGGTGAACTACCGCAAGGCCGACATTACGCCGCGGCAGAAGGCGATGCTCGATTTCGCCATGAAGGTCTCGACCGACGCGCAGCGGATCTCGGAGGATGATTTCGCCGCGCTCGCCCCGCACGGCTTCAGCGACGACGAGATCTGGGACATCGCCGCGATCTCCGCCTTCTTCGCGCTGTCGAACCGGATGGCGAATTTCACGGGCATGCGACCGAACGAGGAGTTCTACCTGATGGGACGCCTGCCGAAGAAGTGACCGACACGCAATGACCGAGCTCGATTGGCCCGAAATCCTGCTGCGCCTCGGCAGCGCGACGCTCGCCGGCAGCGCGATCGGCCTCAACCGCGAGCTGCACGGCAAGCCGATCGGGCTGAAGACGCTCGGCATCGTCGGGCTCTCCACCGCGACCGTCGTGCTGCTCGCGGTGCCGTTCGCCGAGCCCGGCACGATCAGCGATGCGACGAGCCGCGTGATCCAGGGCATTCTCACCGGCATCGGCTTCCTTGGGGCCGGCGTCATCGTCCACGAGAGCGACCGTTTCCGTGTGCGGGGCCTGACCAGCGCGGCCTGCACCTTTCTCGCTGCCTGTCTTGGCATTGCCTGCGGCGCGGGACAATGGAAGATCGTGCTGGCCGCACTCGCCTTCACTTTCGTTCTGCTCACGGTCGGCCGCCGCCTCGAACGCGGGCTGCACCGCATGCTCGGCGGCAAGGAAGATCCGCACCAGGTGGAAACGCCGCCGAACGTGGATCACCGCAAGAGCAGCTAGAACCGCAGCCGCCGTGCCCAGATCGGCTTCAGCAATTCGAGCACGGTCAGCAGCGAAAATCCCGTGCCGAGCGTAATCGCCAGATCGTCCAGATGCAGGGGACCGAAACGAAACAGGCCGGACGCTGGCGGCCATAGCAGGGCGGCTGCCAGAATGGACGTGATCGCCACGAATATCCAGAGCAATGCCGGATTCGGGCGGAAGAAGGCGGACAAGAAGGATGCGCTGAAGGATCGGTTGACGAGCACCAGCGTCGCGACACAGATGACGAGCGCGATGAACGCGAGCGCGCGCGCTTCATCGGATGGAAGGTTGGAACGGAGCGCTCCGACGAAGATCGCGGCGATCAAGGCGAAGGCCATGGCACCTTGCAGGACGCTCCAGCCGATCAGAGACCAGGAGAACAGCGCCGCATCGGCACGGCGCGGCGGGCGCTCCATGACGTCGCGCTCGTCCCGCTCGGCTTCGAACACCAGCGAGCAGACGGGGTCGATGATCAGCTCCAGAAGCGCAATGTGAACGGGGCCGAGAATCACAGGCAGCCCGAATACCAGCGGCAGCAGGGCAAGACCGGCGATCGGAACGTGGACGGCGAAAATGAAGGCCATCGCCTTGCGCAGATTGTCGTAGATCCGGCGTCCCAGACGGATGGATGCGACGATGGAGCCGAAATCGTCGTCGAGCAGGACGATCGATGACGCCTCGCGAGCGACGTCGGTGCCCCGGCCTCCCATCGCGATCCCGATATGGGCAGCCTTCAGAGACGGTGCGTCGTTGACGCCGTCGCCGGTCATCGCGACGATCTCGCCGCTGCGCTTCAGCGCCTGGACGATCCGCAGCTTCTGCTCCGGCAGGACCCGCGCGAAGACGTTGCCGTTCCTGACGAGTGCCTCGAGCTCGCCGTCGTCCGCGAGCTTGATCTGCTCGCCGGTCACGACCTCGTTGACGTCGAGCCCGGCCTGCCCGGCGATTGCCATCGCGGTCGCGGGATAGTCCCCCGTGATCATGACCACGCGGATGCCGGCCGATCGGCATTCCCCCACCGCCTCCGGGACGCCCGGGCGAAGCGGATCGGCGAGCCCGACGAGACCGACAAAACGAAAGGCGAAGCCGTCCTGGGTGGGCGGCAGGTCCTCGCCGTCGTCACTTGCGACGGCGACACCGAGGACGCGAAGACCGTCCTTTGCCATCGCTGCGACGGCATCGCGCATCGCATCGTGGTCGGCACCATCGAGCCTGCAAAGCCGCGCAATCGCCTCGGGAGCACCTTTCGCCGCTGCGAAATATCCGGGGCTGTGCGCCGATCGCCAGACCTGCGTCATCGCCAGCAGGTCGGGACGCAGACCGTAGCTGCGTATTAGCGTGCGAGCGTCGCCGGCTTCGCCACTCTCCGGCACAGCGGCGTGCACGAATGCGTGCAAGGCCTTCTCCATCGGATCGAACGGGTCAGGCGAGCTTGCCAGCGCGCTGCAACGCGCCAGCTCGAAGAACTCTGCTCCCGCGGCAGCGCCTTGCGAGGATGCAGGCCGCCCGCTTGTGCCATCCCGCAATCTCAGCGCCGCGACCGACATCCGATTCTGCGTCAGCGTGCCGGTCTTGTCCGTGCACAGCACCGTGGCAGAGCCGAGCACCTCGATCGCTGCGGCACGCCGCGTCAGCACGCGCGCCTTGGAGATGCGCCAGGCGCCCATAGCCATGAACACCGTGAGGACGACGGCGAACTCCTCGGGAAGCATGGACATTCCGATCGCGATGCCTCCCAGCAACGCCTGCAGCCAATCTCCGCGCAACATGCCGTAAAGCAGGACAGCGGCCAGGCTGATCGCCACGCCGCCGACGAAGCAGAGCCGGACCAGCCGCGCGGTCTGCTGCTGGAGCCGGGGCGGCTCCGGCTGCAAGCCGTGCAGCGATTGTCCGATCTTGCCGATTTCGCTGCGGGGACCGGTGGCCTCGACCCTGGCGAGGCCCTCGCCGCGCACCACCAGCGAGCCCGAATACACGAAGGGCTGGTCATCGCCGCCCGGACGGTGATCGACCGAGGACGCTTCCGCAGCCTGTGTCCGGGCGAGCTGCTTGCGAACGGGAACCGACTCGCCGGTCAGCAGCGACTCGTCGGCGGCAAGGTCCCGCGCGCTGACGAGCACCGCATCCGCCGGGACCCGATCTCCCTCGGCAAGGACGAGGAGATCGCCACGGACGACGTCGCGGCCGGCGATCCGCCGGCGCTCCCCGTCCCTGACCACCAGCGCTCGCGGGCTGGTCAGCTCCCGCAACGCCTCCAGCACCCGTTCGGTGCGGGTCTCCTGCACGATGGTGATCACGACGGAGATGAGGCCGAACGCCAGGAGAAGCACCGCCTCGCGGAAATCGCCGAGCAGAAGATAGACGATCCCACCGCCCAGAAGGAGCGAGAGCATCGGCTCGCGCAGCACTTCGATCACGATGCGCAGCGGCGTGCGCCGTTCGGCTCGAGGCAGCTCGTTGAAACCGTCCTGTTGCAGCCGGAGCCGGGCCTCGGCTTCGCTCAGCCCGGCCGAACTGCCGCGTTCCAGCCCGCTCACGTCTTTCGCCGCACGCTCCAGAGGCTGCCGGCACCGACGATGGCCGTCACGAGCAGCACGGCGACGAAGGTCTGGATGATGGTGAAGTTCAGCGCATCGCGCGCGACGAACAACGCGGTGATCGCGCCGGCGATAACGAACAGGATGCGGAAGATGATGCTCACGGCCATGTCTCCAGTCGGCATGACCTTCAGCCCACCCCGCCCTCGGCATCGGGGCGCAACGCTGCTTCGGTCAACCATGCCACCGGAAACTAGCCGCCGTCAGCCGCCGCGGATTGCGGAAGATCAAGCGTGTCTCGGCGGGCAAGCCGCTAGCGCTTTGCCATCAGCTCCAGCGCCGGAGCAAAGCGCTCGGCGAAGGTCAATGTCTTGGCGTGATGAACCGCGGCAAAGGATGCCGATATCCCTGCCAGGGCGACGGCGAGCACGGCAACGGTAAAAACCAGACGGCGCATTCCGGCCTCCTGTGTGAGCTCGGTAGACCGTAGAAGTGGGACCCGTCTGTTTCAGGACCGCTTCATGGAGACGGAAAATGACTTCGCTCAAGCGACCGTGATGCCTCGCGCTCGCCGGTGCCCGTAGGACTGGAGGCCTAGTCGTCGTCCTCCGGACCGCACCAGCCAGGCAGGTAGATCGCGGCCTTGCTCCTGGCCGCGGCCATCACCGTCTCGAGGGCCTTGTCGAAATCGGCTTGCACCGCCTTGCGCGAGATCTGCCGGCGCAGAAAGTCGGCCCACAGGAATTCGGAGAACGGCGTCGTGTCCTTGGCAAAGCCGCCCATGCGGCGCAATTCGCCGGCAAGGCTGCGGAACGGGTCATCCTTGAGGTCGACGACCGATTTCGGCAAGTCGCGGAACGATCTTCGTTCGCCCTTGGCATCGTAGGGGTAGACCCAGCGCTTGTTGTCCATGACGCCCCAGAATGCCTCGCGCTCCACCATCCTGAGGTCGCCGACGACGGTCACCAGCACCTCCTTGACGCCTTCATCGTGCAGCGCGCGGCCGAGATGATGGTGGTCGATCACGTAATAGCGCGCGTCGGGGCCGCAGACGACCGGGATCATGTGCTTGCCGAGCAGGTCAGCCTGCTTGGTCTTGTCGTGCTCGCGCCAGCGCCTGCGCTTCTCCTTGACCTCGCGCATGCCGACCGTCATCTGCGTCGGCCGCAACGACAGGATCGGGACGGGATGTACTCGCGGCTCACGCATATTGGTCATGGTGGAAGGATCCCTATGAGTGGCCGCTGACGGCCCCGATTACCGGACTATGCCATGGCTCCCGGGCCGACAAAATGCACGGCGGTCGGTCCCCGGACGCTCGGCCCCCGGCCACCCAAGAATAGTGCACGGGCACACATGATCGCGGGCATTGAAGAAGATTTTCTGCAACGCGCGCCTCATTTGTGCTATTTGGACTGTCGCTTCCGAGTGATCCCGCCCCATGAACAGCCAGCGGCCCATAAGCTCTGATGACGAGCACCGGGTGCTCCCGTTCAGGCCGCGCACGCCGTCTTCACCGGCGGTCCAGCGCGGCAACGGCAGCGTGCAACCGCTGCGCGTCGCGCCCGACCGGCTGGACCTGTCGCGCTACGAGCGGCCCCGCACCGAACCCGACAATTTCCGCCAGCGCATGCTTGCCAACATCGCGGCGCTGGCCTTCACCATCGCGCTGACCGCAATCGGGATCTGGCTCGCGGTCAGCATCGCCGACCTGCGCCGGACCCAGGATTGCGTGCTGATGGGTCGCCGCGACTGCGTCAAGATCACGACGCCGCACATCTAGGCGCCGCCGGTCGGCCAAGCCTTCAGCGAACGGCTCCGGCGGCATCCCCAGCCTCGGCTACCGGGGGCTGTCCGGCTCCATTGAACTCAGGGCGGCGCTCCGATATACGGGCTTTCGACCCGGCCGGAGAGGGGTTTGAGGGCGTCATCAGGGGCGCGATGCCCACCCACCGTGCCACTCTGGAAACCCGACAAATACCTGCAATATATCAAAGGCTTAGTGATGTCCTCCACATTCGATCAGGTCGCCACGATCATCGCTGAAACCTGCGACATCCCGCGCGACACGATCACGCCGGATAGCCATGCCATCGACGATCTCGGCATCGACAGCCTCGATTTCCTCGATATCGCCTTCGCGATCGACAAGCAGTTCGGCATCAAGCTGCCGTTGGAAAAGTGGACTCAAGAGGTCAACGACGGCAAGGCGACCACCGAGCAGTATTTCGTGCTGAAGAATCTGTGCGCGCGCATCGACGAACTCGTTGCGGCCAAGGGCGCGAGCGCCTAAGGGCGCAGTCATGCAACTCGAATACTTCCACATGATCGATCGCATCGTCGACCTCAAGGTCGACGAGAAGACGATCGTCGTCGAAGCACAGGTCCCGCAGCAGAGCACCGTCTTCGAGGGGCACTTTCCGGGCTATCCCTTGATGCCGGGCGTGCTGCTGATCGAATCGATGGCGCAGGCTTCGGGCTGGCTTCAGCTCGGCATGTTCAAGTTCGAGCGCATGCCGATCCTGGCCGCCGTCAAGGAGGCCAAGGTGCGCGGCTCGGTGTTTCCCGGCGATCTCATGAGCATCGAGGCGAGCCTCGTCCATGAAGGCTCCGGCTATGCCATGACCGAGGCCAAGATCAGGGTCGGCGGCAAGCTGCGCGCCAATTCGGCGCTGACCTTCACGCTGATTCCCTTCCCCAATGCGGATATGCGCGCATACATGGCGAAGGTCGCCGAGCGTGTCGGCTTTCCGCAACAGGTCGTATCGCCATGACTGACACTGCTTCGAAGCCCGGCCAGACGGAAGTCTGGATCACCGGCATTGGACTCGCGACTTCGCTGGGCGAGGGCCTCGATGCCAATTGGGCCGCACTTCAGGACAAGCGCATCAATGTCGACGAGAAGGGCTTTGCGCCCCACGTCGTGCATCCGCTGATGCCCGTCAGCTTCGACAGCCAGATCCCGAAAAAGGGCGACCAGCGCCAGATGGAAGCCTGGCAGCGCATCGGCACCTATGCGGCCGGCCTTGCGCTCGACTCGGCCGGCATCAAGGGCAACAAGGACATCCTATCGAAGATCGACATGGTGGTCGCCGCCGGCGGCGGCGAGCGTGATCTCAACGTCGACAGCGGCATCCTCACCGCCGAGGCCAAGGGCGCCAATGCGCCGGGCTTCCTCAACGAGCGGCTGATGAGCGATCTGAGGCCGACGCTGTTCCTGGCCCAGCTCTCCAACCTGCTCGCCGGCAACATCGCCATCGTGCACGGCTTAGGGGGCACCTCGCGCACCTTCATGGGCGAAGAGGTCGCCGGCGCCGACGCCGCCCGCATCGCGCTCGCGCGTATCGCCTCGGGCGAGAGCGACATCGCGCTCGTCGGCGGCTCGCACAATGGCGAGCGCAAGGACCTGCTCGTCCTCTACGAATTCGGCGACTTCAATCTCAAGGGCGGGTTCGCTCCGGTCTGGGCGCGGAAGGACCATCCCGGTTTCGCGCTCGGCTCGGCCGGCGCCTTCCTGGTGCTGGAATCGAAGGCGCATGCACAGGCGCGCGGCGCGAAGCCGTTCGCAAAGCTGTCGAGCGTCGTTGCAGACCTCGCCAAGCGCAAGCAGCCCGGCGACATGGCCGCGACATTGGAAAAGCTTTGGACCACGCTGCCGAAGCGCGAGGGCAAGGGCGCGATCATCACCGGCGCGACCGGTGCGGAGCCGGCGACCTCCGAAGAGCGCGAATTCCTGAAAAGCCACCGCGACTTCGCGGTGCGCTCGACCGGCACGATGTTCGGCCACGCCATGGAAACGCAATTCCCGCTCGGAATTGCGCTCGCCGCACTTTCGATCTCGCGCGGCGCGTTGTTCCCGCCGAACGATTCCACGGGGACCGAGATTGAAATGCAGGGCGCGCCCACCCAGATCGTGGTGGTGGGAGCCGGACACTGGCGCGGCGAAGGCATGGCGCTGGTCGAGGCGGTTTAGTTAGCTCAAGCGGGGATCGACATGACTGCACCACGCGACAAACTCGGGCGTCCCGTCGTCGTCGTCACCGGCATGCGCATCATGACCTCGCTCGGCGCCGGCAAGGCCGACAATTGGGCGAAGCTCGTCGCCGGCGAATCCGGCATCCGCACCATCACGCGCTTTCCGGTCGACGGCCTCAAGACCACGATGGCTGGCACGGTCGATTTCGTCAGCGTCGATCCGTTCTCCTCCACCGCGCTGTCCGAGCGGATGGCCGAGCTGGTGACGCAGGAAGCGCTGGAGCAGGCCGGCATCGGCGCCAAGGCCGATTTCCCGGGTCCGCTGTTCCTTGCGGTCGCGCCGGTCGAGGTCGAATGGCCGCAGCGCCGCGAGCTCGGTCGCGCCGTCGGCCAGCAGGACATCACCTACGACGACCTGCTCCGCATTTCCGGCGGCGGCAAGTACAGCGCCTATCATCATCGCTTCATGTTCGGTTCGGTTGCCGCGCATCTCGCCGAGACCTTCGGCACCAAGGGCTCGCCGATCTCGCTGTCGACGGCGTGCGCGTCCGGAGCCACCTCGATCCAGCTCGGCGTCGAGGCGATCCGCCGGGGCGAGACGGATGCTGCCCTGTGCGTCGCGACCGACGGCACGGTGAACCCGGAAGCGTTGGTTCGTTTCTCTCTGCTGTCGGCGCTGTCGACCCAGAACGAGCCGCCGCAGGCGGCCTCCCGCCCCTTCTCCAAGAACCGCGATGGCTTCGTGATGGCCGAGGGCGCCGGCGCGCTGGTGCTCGAAAGCTACGAGGCGGCGACTGCGCGCGGCGCAAAGATCCTCGGCGTGATCGCCGGCTGCGGCGAGCTCACCGATTCCTTCCACCGCACCCGCTCCTCGCCCGACGGCAAGCCGATCATCGGCTGCATGAACAAGACGCTGGCCGATGCCGGCATGACGCCGGACCAGATCGACCACATCAACGCGCACGGCACCGCGACGCCCGAAAACGACAAGATGGAGTTCAACACGACATCTGCCGTGTTCGGCGAGCTCGCGCAGAAGATTCCGGTCACCTCCAACAAGTCGATGGTCGGCCACACCATCTCGGCCGCCGGCGCGGTGGAAGCGATCTTCTCGCTGCTGACGCTGGAGCATCAGCGCATTCCGCCGACGATCAACTACGACAATCCGGATCCGACGATCCTGTTCAACGTCGTCGGCAACAAGGCGCGCGATGCCCGCGTGACCGCCGTGATGTCGAACTCGTTCGGCTTCGGCGGCCAGAACGCCTCGCTGATCCTGACCCGCGAACCGGCCTGACCGGACGCATGAGACTGCTGACTGCGAGCACGAAGGCCCGCGCGCGGGCGGCTGCCAAATCGCTCGGCGGAAGCCTGATCGGCGCCGCGACCGTCGCGATGCTGCGCACCACGCGCTATTTCGATCCGGTCAAGACGTCGGACTTCTTCGCGCGCGCCGTGAAGCTGATCGGCCCGCGCCTGCGCGAGCACCGCATCGGCCGCGCCAATCTCACCGCCGCCTTTCCGGAGAAATCGCCGGAGGAGATCGAAGAAATCCTGATGGGCGTGTGGGACAATCTCGGCCGCGTCGGCGCCGAGTTCGCCCATATGGACCACGTCTGGGACTACGACCGCGACCATCCGGAGAACAGCCGGATCGAGCTTCCCCAACGCAGCATCGAGCTGTTCGACCGCATCCGCGACGACGGCAAGCCGGCGCTGATCTTCGCCGCGCATCTGGCCAATTGGGAATTGCCGGCGCTCGCCGGCGTCGCGCATGGGCTGGATACCGCGATCCTCTATCGCCGGCCGAACATCGCCTCGGCCGACCGCATCATCCAGGAGATGCGCCAGGTCAACATGGGCACGCTGATTCCGGCCGGCCGTGACGCGCCGCTGCGGCTCGCACAGGCGCTGAAGGACGGCAAGCACGTCGCGATGCTGATCGACCAGTATCTGACCGGCGGCGTCGAGGTCACCTTCTTCGGCCGCAAGACCCGCGCCAACCCCATGCTGGCGCGGCTGCTGCGCCAGGTCGAATGCCCGATCCACGGCGTCCGCATCGTCCGCCTCCCCGGCGGCCGCTTCCGCGGCGAGCTCACCGAAGAGATCGCGCCGGTGCGCGACGCCGAAGGCAAGATCGACATCCAGGGCACCACCCAGACGATCACCAGCGTGGTGGAGAGCTGGGTGCGCGAGCATCCGGAGCAGTGGCTGTGGCTGCACCGGCGGTGGCGGTAGCAGCCCTCTGCCGTCATTCCGGGGCGATCCGCAGGACCGAACTATGGTGCGCAATTGCGCACCTGAGAATCTCGAGATTCCGGCCGCGATGTTTCGCATCGCCCCGGAATGACCTGAGCCTCACCTTCCCGTCTTCACCCTGGTCCAGAGCCGGTTGATGATCCGCTGCGTCGCCGGCTCGCGCGCCGTGATGACGAACAGCTTTGCGAGCGTCGTCTCGTCCGGATAGATGTTCTTGTCGTTCACAATCTTCGGATCGACCAGCTTCTGGCTGGCGATGTTGCCGCTCGCATAGGACAGGAAGTCCGAGTTCCTGGCGGCGACGTCGGGACGGTAGAGATAGTTGATCAGCTCGTGGGCTTCGCTGACGTTCCTGGCATCCGCGGGGATCGCGAGATTGTCGAAGAACATCTGCGCGCCCTCCTTCGGAATGGCGTAGCCGATCTCGATGCCGCTCTTGCCCTCCGCCGCGCGGGCGCGGGCCTGCATGATGTCGCCGGACCAGCCGACCACGAAGCAGATCTCGCCGGTCGCGAGTGCGCTCAGATATTCCGACGAATGAAACTTGCGCACGGAGGGGCGAACCTTGGCGACGGCTTCGGCCGCCTTCTCCAGGTCAGCCTGCTTGGTCGAGTTCGGATCGAGCCCGAGCCAGTTCAGCGCCGCCGGAAAGATGTCGTCGGCGGAGTCGAGCATGTGCACGCCGCAGTCCTTGAACTTGGCGAGGTTCTCCGGCTTGAACACGACGTCCCAGCTGTCGATCTTGGCCTCCGCACCGAGGATCTGCTTCATCTTGGCGACGTTGTAGCCGATGCCGGTCGTGCCCCACATGTAGTTGGCGGCGTAGACGTTGCCGGGATCGTAGGTCGCAAGGTGCTTGGTCACCATCGGCCAGGCGTTCGCCAGGTTCGGCAGCTTCGACTTGTCGAGCTTCTGGAAGATGTTGGCCTTGATCTGCCGCTGCAGGAAATAGGCGGTCGGCACCACGACGTCATAGCCGGACTTGCCGGCCATCAGCCGCGTCTCCAGCGTCTCGTTGGCATCGAAGGTGTCGTAGACCACCTTGATGCCGGTCTCCTTGGTGAAGGCAGCCAGAACGTCCGGCGCCATGTAGTTGGACCAGTTGTAGAAGTTGACGACGCGCTGCAGGGCACCGGCGGGCGCGGAGAGCAACGCCAGCGCTGCGGCGATGGCGAGCGCAAGCCCAAGTCCGGAACGGCTGACGGTCGTCATCGTTCTTCTACCTCCTGCGTCCACGCACCGCATCGGACAGCCGCTCCAGCGCGGTGTCGAGGGTCTGGTCCTTCTTGGCGAAGCAGAACCGCACCACCGACGTCACCGGGTCCTGCTCGTAGAACGCCGAGACCGGGATCGCCGCGACCTTGTAGTCCTTCACGATGCGCCAGCAGAACTCGGTGTCGCTCTCGTTGAGCCCGAGCGGCGACAGGTCGACGGTGAGGAAGTAGGTGCCCTGCGACTTCAGCACGGGGAAGCCGAGACTTTCGAGACCCTTGGTCAGGCGGTCCCGGCTCCGCGCCAGATCCTTGCGCATCGACAGGAAATAGTCGTCGGACTTGCCGAGACCGTAGGCAACCGCGGCCTGGAGGTTCGGCGCGGTGGTGAAGGTCAGGAACTGGTGCACCTTGGCCGCGACGCGCAGCAGCGGTGGCGCGGCACAGACGAAGCCGATCTTCCAGCCCGTCAGCGAGAAGATCTTGCCGGCCGAGCCGACCTTGATGGTGCGCTCGCGCATGCCGGGGATGGTGATCAGCGGGACGTGCTCGTGTTCGTCGAAAGTGACGTGCTCCCACACCTCGTCGCAGATCGCGATGACGTCGAACTCCTGGCAATAGCGCGCGAGCAGCTCGAGATCCTCGCGCGGATAGACCACCGCACTGGGATTCAAGGGGTTGTTGAACAGCACCGCCTTGGTCTTCGAATTGAACACGCTTTTCAGCATGTCCTCGTTCAAGCGCCAGTGCGGCGGCTCGAGCCGGACGAGGCGCGGAATGCCACCGGCCTGCCGGATGATCGGCAAGTAGGAATCATAGACCGGCTGGAAGCAGACCACCTCGTCGCCGGGCTGCACGACCGCGAGGATCGCCGAGGTCAGCGCCTCGGTGCCGCCGGAGGTCACCATGACCTCGCTCATGGGATCGAGCTTGAGGCCGTGCCAATGGCCGTAATGGGTGGCGATCGCCTGGCGCAGCTCCGGCAGGCCCATCATCGACGGGTACTGGTTGTAGCCGTTCAGCGAGGCGTCGGCGGCGGCGCGGCGGATGTCCTCGGGGCCGGGATCGTCGGGAAAACCCTGGCCGAGATTGATGGCATCGTTGTCGCGCGCGGCCTGCGACATCGCCTCGAAGATGGTGACGGGAAGGTCGGCGAAGACCTTGTTCAGGGACGAGCTTTTGGTCATCGCGCCGATCAGCCGCCAACCTTGCTGGGAAGCCCCGCCGCCTTCCAGCCGAGCATGCCGCCGGCCAGATGCTTGTCGTAGGGAAGGCCCGCCGCCTGCGCCGCGAGCGAGGCCGTCACCGAACGCTTGCCCGAGCGGCAGGCGAACACGACCTCCTTGCCGGCAGGATCGGGGATCGCCTTCGGATCGAAGGTCGAGAGCGGAACCACGACGCCGTAAGGATAGGCCTCGGCCTGAACCTCGTTGGGCTCACGGACGTCGACGAGCAGATAACGCCCCTCGGCGACACCCTTGGCGACCTCGTCCGGGGTCAGATCCTGCACTTGATTTGCCACATCATCCTCCAAACGTCGGGCCGCGTGCCGGGCGCTCCCCGGCCGGCGGCAACCTCGCCTCTCGGGCGACGAAAATCAAGCGCCACAAAGGCTTGAGCCGCCCCGCGCAAGTTAAAGCTAAATCGCAGCGGCTTGAAGTGCGGCTTTGGTTCGGACGCCTAGATCGTCACCTGCGTCCCGACCTCGACGACGCGGCCAGACGGGATCTGGAAATAGTCGGTGGCATCGTTGGCGGAACGGCTGAGCGAGATGAACAGCCGGTCCTGCCAGCGCGGCATGCCGGAATGGGCCGCGGGCTTGAGCGCCCTGCGCGACAGGAAGAACGAGGTCGACATGATGTCGAACTGCCAGCCGAGTTTGCGGGCGATCGCCAGAGAGCCTTCGGCACGTTGGGCGATTCCATGAAGCCGAACTTCAGCGTCACCTTGGAGAAGGTCGGCGATATCTGCTCCAGCTTCACCCGCTCCGCCGGGTCGATCCGCGGGGTCTGCGCGGTCTCGATGGTGAGAATGACGTTCTTTTCGTGCAGCACCTTGTAGTGCTTGAGGC
>JAEYTQ010000716.1 GCA_023433965.1 Pseudomonadota bacterium
ATGCAGCGCAGTGCCGAAATCGACCCAGTTCACCGCAGCGCGATATGGCGGATTGCCCTGGCCGGTCATGTACACCGCGCCCGACATGACCTGTCCGACGCTATCGAAGCCGACACGGTCCGACCACGGCCCCGGCCCGCCGAACGCGGTCGCCGTGGTCAGGATGATGTCCGGCTTGATCGCCTTCAACGATTCATAATCGAGCTTCATCGCCCGCAACGTCTGCGGCGGCAAATTGGCGACGACGACGTCTGATGTTGCGACCAGCCGGCGCATCACCTCCTGCCCATCGGCCTTCATCGGATCGAGCGTGATGCACTTCTTGTTGCGGTTGACCTGGAGGAACAGCGCGCCCTCGCCGCCCTCGCCCACGGGCGCCACGAAACGATCTTCGCTGCCGTCGCGCTTCTCGACGCGGATGACCTCGGCGCCGAACTCGGCCAGCAAGGTCGCACAATAGGGCCCTGCGATATAGCGCCCGAAATCGAGCACGCGCACGCCCTCCAAGACTCCTCCCATCGCACCCTTCCCTGTTGTTTTGGAGAGATTACAGGGACTGGCCGGCACGGCAAGATCGCGGCGAGCATGGGCCTTTGCCGCCGGCCGGGTTTGCGAGCTCGTCTATCGCAGGACGGAATTTCCCGCGACCTGACTGCCGCCCCTCCGGGCGCAGCCGATCGCCTCGGTGAGCACCTTGCGGTCGCCGATGTGATTGGCGAGCAACAGGATCAGCCGGGCGTTCATGCGTAGCGCCTGCTCCTCCTCGAGGTCGCGCTGGCTGTCGATCAGCTCGGCGTAGAAATCGTCGGGATCTGCGATGTTCGGTGACAGGTTCAACATCATGCCGCTAGCTCCGTCCGGTCGGCGGTGTCGTGGCCGGCGGCGCGCAGCACGGCCTCGGTGATCCGGGCCTCGTCGAAGCCGTTCCAGCGCGCCGCAACATACTGATCGGGGCGGAACAAATAAGTGGTGCCGATTGATGCGCCATAGCGCTGCGCGAGCAGGCCGGTGGGATCCTCGATGTCGCGGCCGACGAGAACGAGCTTGGCCGCGAACGGCCCCACCGCGATCTCGGTCTTGTCGCTGACCTCGCCGAAGGCCACGACCGTGAAGCCGTCGCCGAGACAATGCAGGAACCAGGCCGGCTTGCCATCCACCGCAATCGGCGCATCGGCCGCATTGGTGCCGGGCCGCATGCCGCCCGGCACCGCGTCCTGATCGGGCGTGTTGAGCGCCGAGGTCAGGTAAGGGGTCGGTGTCGAGAGCCGGCCGCTGTTGACCAGCGGCCGCGCAAAGCCGTGATCGCGGGCGAGCTCCAGCACCGCGTCGCGGAAATAGCGGCTCGGCTTGGTCTTCGGCGTGATGAAGTCGGTGGCCCGCGTCGAGTTCAGGATGTTGTCGTCCGCAGCATAGGCACGCTCCTCGTGATAGCTGTCGAGCAGCGCTTCCGAGGCTTCGCCGCGCAGCACCATCGCGAGCTTCCAGGCGAGGTTGTCGATGTCCTGGACGCCGGTGTTGGCGCCGCGCGCGCCGAACGGCGACACCTGATGCGCGGCATCGCCGGCGAACAGCACCCGTCCTTGCCGAAAATTGTCGATGCGCCGGCAGGCGAACTGGTAGATCGACACCCATTCGAGCGCGAACGCGGTGTCCTCGCCGAGCATGGCGCGGATGCGCGGGATCACCCGCTCCGGCCGCTTCTCCTCCTCGGGATTGGCGTCCCAGCCGAGCTGGAAGTCGATGCGCCAGATGTTGTCGGCCTGCCGGTGCAACAGCACGGACTGGCCGGGATGGAACGGCGGATCGAACCAGAACCAGCGCTCGGTCGGGAAATCCGCCTTCATGGCAACGTCGGCGATCAGGAAGCGGTCCTGGAAGAACTGCCCCGTGAACTCGGCTCCCACCATCCTGCGCACGTCGGAATTGGCGCCGTCACAGGCGATCACCCATTGCGCCTCCATGGTGAAGATGCCGTCGGGCGTTTCCACCGCCAGCGCCGCATGGTCGGCGGCCTGCTTGAGGCTGACGAGCCGGTGCTTCCAGCGCAGCTCGATCAACGGATTGGCCCGGCACCGGGCGACCAGAATCTCTTCCAGATGATATTGCTGAAGATTGATCATGGCCGGCCATTGGTGGTCGGCCTCGGGCAGCAGATCGAACTGATAGGACAGCTGGTCCTGGAAGAACACCTTGCCGACGTTCCAGCTGACGCCGCGCGCGACCATGGGCGCAGCACAACCGAGGCGGTCCCATATCTCCAGCGGACGCTTGGCGTAGCACACCGCGCGCGAGCCGATCGAGACGGTGTCGTTGTCGTCGAGCACGACGACCGGCTGGCCGCGCGCCGCGCAATCGAGCGCCGCGGTGAGACCGATCGGGCCTGCGCCGACCACCACGATCGGATGCCGCTTCACGACACCATCGGCCTGCTCCCGGGACCGCCGGTAGCCGAACTTCGGATAGACGTAGCTCATCATGTTCGCTTCCTGATGCACGGGCCGTTAAATCAATGCGCGTCTGCGAATTCCTTCTCGTGCATCCAGGCGGTGTGGCGCGGCGGCCGCTTGGTGCGCGACCATTCCTCGACCATCTCGTG
>JAEYTQ010000723.1 GCA_023433965.1 Pseudomonadota bacterium
CCGGGCTTCACCTGGAAGCGATTCATTGCGATGAACATCAAGGTCTCTCCTTCTCATCAAGATGATAACGACGCGAAGCCGCGCTGGAGCATCAGCGCGGCCCGCGAGGCTGGGGTGTTGTGACGACGCCGGTCGGCTTACGCACCTCCAAAGTGGATCTTCATTCCGGCTTTGTAGACCCTGCCCGGTCCCGGGCTCGACCACAGCACGTCGTTCTGCGACGTGCCGTCGGTCGAGCTGCCCGGAATGGCGTAAGGCCGGTAGTACTGGTTCAAGAGATTGTCGATCGAGGCCGTGAACACGATGTCCTTGGTCGCGTTGTAGGTCAGGTACAAGTTGACCAATTCGTAGCCGGTCGCCGGCAGATAGCCGGCGGGCACGTCGTTGTTGGCCCCGAACGAGGCCCACTGAGCCGACAGGATCAGCGTGCGATCGAGCAGGCGGACACCGCCGGTCGTGACGACCTTGCGTGGGGTGATGGTTGCGAGCCCGATATTGGTGGCGACGTTCTTGCCCTGGATGTAGTGACCGGCAACGCCAATGAACCAGTCGCCGGCATCGTACATCGTCTCCGCCTCGAAGCCCTGAATGCGGGCATTCGCAATGTTCTGGTACTGGTAGAACTGGCTGAACGAACCAAACGGCGGGACCGGGACCGGCGCCGAAGCAACCAGGTCGATGTAATCGCTGACGTCGTTGCGGAAGAGATTTATCTTGCCGCGGAAGGAATCGTTGGCGCTGAAGATGTTGTCGTATTTCAGGTTGAATCCGACTTCCTTGTTCTTGCCGACCTCGGGACGAAGGCCCGGGTTCGGCAGGAAGCAGAACAGCCCCACCGTGCCGTTCGGGCAGACGAAGAAGGCCGGTCCGCCGCCGGTCGCATGTGCGCCGGAAATCACCGTCTCGGTGATCGATGGCGCACGATAGCCTTCGGCGCAGCTGACATAGGGCTGGAAGCCAGGCACGGGCGTGACGCCCAGGGTGATCTTCGGCGAGAACCGGTCGCCGCCGGTGCTGGTCCGCCCCGAATCGAGGTCGTAGCGGTCATAGCGGATCGCGCTCACCGCCTCGAACCAAGTGCTGTAATTCTGCTTCAGCTGGACGAACCCGCCCGACACGGTCCGGATGCCGCTCGGCGTGGTGATGTTGGAATTTCCGCGGCTGTCGGTCGTGATCACGTCATCCTGGAAGGCGTCGACGCCCCAGGTCACGGCATTGTGCCAGTCGCCTACATTGAAGCGCGTGGTGTTGTTGACGTCGATGCCGTAAGTGTTGAGCACATAGCCACGCCTGTCGCCGACGCAGCCGGAGATGTTGTTGCCGACATTGCCGGCACCACAATAGGCCGCGCCCGAGGTCGAGTAGTGATAGGTCTTAGTCTGGTCGTTGTCGACGCGATTGCCGTAGAGCGACATATGCCAGTCGAACAGATTGTCGCTCGGCAGCGAATAGTTCCAGGTGATGGTGCCGGTGTAGTTCTTCGTGTCGGACGCATAGACCGACGAGCCCTGATTGAGCGCCCGCTGTGCCGCCGTTGCGACCGGGCCGCGGTTGAACTGGCCGACGTCGTACTGAAAGTCCTGGAAGACGGCACCGAACTTCACCTCGTGACCGAGGGCGGGCCGCACGGTGAGCTTCATCAACCCGGCCTCGACCTGATTGCCGGTGTTGCCGATCTCGGTGCCGTTGCCGTCCTTGTAGTTGCCTTGGGTGCGATAAACCGCGCCACCGAAGATGTCGACGTCGGGCGTTGCGCGCACGCCCCCGAACACGGAGCCAAGGCCGCGATTGTTGTTTGATCCGTAAGAGCCCGAAAGATCGACGCCCCAGCGCTCGCCGGGACGCAGCACGTCGTTGATGTCCTTGGTGCGGAACGAGACCAAGCCGCCGATCGCACCTGAGCCGTAGATGTTGGCGGTCGGCCCGCGCACCACATCGACGCCGCCGATCAGTTCAGGATCGAGGAAGAACGAGCCGTTCGCATTATGGCCGGTGCGCTGGTAGTTCTGGCGCGCACCGTCGACGACGACCGCGACGCGGCCGAAGTCCTGCAGGCCGCGGATGTTGATGACGGTCGCGGGATCGTCACCGCGCTCCTGGAACGACACGCCCGGGACCGCATAGAAGATGCCGGACAGCCGATTCGGCTGGAGCCCCTGAATCTGGTCGAGCGAAATGGAGCTGACCGGCGCGAGCGAGTCGATCGCACGCTCCTTGGTCTTCGTGGCCGCAGCCGTGATGGTGTCGAGCACCTGAACGGACGGGGCGCTGCCCGCCTGCGCGCGGGCATCCATCACGTCGGCGCTGGTCTGCTGCTGCGCGACTTGCGGCGCCGGCTTGCGCTTGGCCTGCTTTGGCCTTTCCGACGACGCGTTTTCACGCTGCGGCGATGCGGTCTGCGCGAGACCGCCCTCCGTCATCACTGCCGCAATCGAAACCACCGACGCGCCCAAAATCAGGGCGCGCGAATACCTAGCCCCGCCAGCCATATCAGCCCCAGCCTGCACTTCACTTTTGTTTTGAGGTCTCTGGCTGGCGTGCGTTCGCTGCGCGAACGACTGGCTGGCTGATTTCGAAAGCCCGCGGGCAAGTTACCCGCTCCCGCGATTGGTAACGTGGCAACACTCTGACGGTCAATGACATCGCGCTGCAGTTTATATCGATTGTAAATTGCCGCCGTTGGAATGCGCCTCGCGCCGCTTATACAAGGCAGGACGCATCTGAAATTTCGAAGGCGCATCACAACACAATGTCAGCGACATCCGGAGATGGCAGCGGCGTCACGGCAGGGTCGGCCGGAAGCCCTTCTGCGACAACGAGAACCCTCACCATGCGCGGGAGCCGGATCGACAGCCGCGAGCTGTTTGCGGCCGACCGCGAGATCATCATCGCGCATGGCGAGGACAGCTATCGCCTGCGCCTGACGTCGCAGAACAAGCTGATCCTGACGAAGTAAACCGCAATGACATTTTGTCGCAGCATCGCAAGCGCCCTGTTCTCCTGCACGTTCGCGCTCGTATCCGGCGCGCACGCCGCCGGTATCATCGTGCATGATGCGCGCAATCGCGACATCGCCGTCAACGATGTCGCCCGCACTGTCTCGATCGGCGGCGCCATCA
>JAEYTQ010000817.1 GCA_023433965.1 Pseudomonadota bacterium
GACGAGATCGAGGAAGCGCCGGGAATCGTGCTGTTCACCCTGCTCGAGAAGGATCTGGTCGCCCGGCTCGAGGACAAGTGCAAGGAGATCAACGTTCCGAGCCTGTCGATCATCGGGCCGGTGATGCAGTTGTTCGAGGCCTATCTGGGCGCTGCGACCACCGGCCGGGTCGGTGCCCAGCACGTGCTCAATGCGGAATATTTCAAGCGCATCGACGCCCTGAACTACACCATGATCCATGACGACGGTCAGCACGTCGACGGTCTCAACGAAGCCGACGTGGTCCTGGTCGGCGTGTCACGTACCTCGAAGACGCCGACGTCGATCTACCTCGCGAACCGCGGTATCCGCACCGCCAACGTGCCGCTGGTTCCAGGCATTCCGGTGCCCTCGCAACTGGAGACGTTGACGCGGCCGCTGGTCGTCAGCCTGCACGCGACGCCCGAACGCCTGATACAGATCCGCCAGAATCGCCTGCTCTCCATGGGCGCTGACTCCGGCAGCGACAGCTACATCGACAAGCAGTCCGTCACCGAGGAGGTGGCGTTCGCGCGCAAGCTGAGCGCCAAGCAGGATTGGCCGCTGCTGGACGTCACGCGCCGCTCGATCGAGGAAACCGCGGCGGCGATCATGAAGCTCTATAGCGATCGCCAGCGCAACCGGCCCTCCGAGTAGTTTTCCCCGATGGGTCTTTGGCTCGGAAAATCTCCCCTGATCCTGGCTTCGCAGAGCACAGCACGCAAAATGCTGCTCGCCAATGCCGGGCTGGAGTTCACGGCTGTCACCGCCGATATCGACGAGCGCGGCATTCAGGCGGCGTCGAAGCTGTCGAGCCCGCGCGAAATCGCGCTGTTGCTGGCACGCGAAAAGGCCAAAGCCGTCTCTGCGCATCATCCCGGAAGCTACGTGATCGGCGCGGACCAGACGCTGGCGCTTGGGATGCGTCTCTTCAACAAGCCCGCCGGCCGCGGCCAGGCGATGGTGCAATTGCGCGACCTCGCCGGCAGCAGCCACGAGCTGAATTCGGCCGTCGCCGTGGCGCATGACGGCAAGATCGTCTTCGAGGATGTCTCGGTGGCCCGCATGACCATGCGAGAGATGACCGACGTCGAGCTTTCGGCCTATCTCGACGCTGCCGGCGACGTGGTGACGACCAGCGTCGGTGCCTATCAGCTGGAGGGCCTCGGCGTCCACCTGTTCGAGCGCATCGAGGGCGACCATTTCACCATTCTCGGCCTGCCGCTGCTGCCGCTCCTTGCGTTCCTGCGGCGCGAGCGGCTAGTTGCGGTGTGAATGAAGGACATGGCTGGACGTTGATGCGGATCCTCGGACTGACCGGCTCGATCGGGATGGGCAAATCGACCACGGCGAAACTGTTCGCCGAAGCTGGCGTGCCCGTCTATGACGCCGACGCTGCCGTGCATCAGCTCTATGAGGGCGAAGCCGCGCCCGCGATCGAGGCCGCCTTTCCCGGCACCACGTTGAACGGCAAGGTCGACCGGCAAAGATTGTCGGCACGCGTGGTGCACGATCCCGCCGCCATCAAGCAGCTCGAGCAGATCGTCCATCCGATGCTCGGCGCTTCCCGCCAGAAATTCTTTGCCGAGGCCGACGCCGCCAAGGCACCTGTGGTGGTGCTGGACATCCCGCTGCTGTTCGAGACCGGCGGCGAGAAGCGCGTCGACGCCGTGGTCGTGGTCTCCACGTCCCCGGAACTGCAGCGCGAGCGGGTGCTGGCGCGCGGCACGATGGACCAAGCCAAGCTCGATGCCATCATCGCCAAGCAGATGCCGGATGCCGAGAAGCGCAAGCGGGCGGATTTCGTGGTGGATACGTCGCACGGACTCGACCCCGTGCGCGCGCAAATCGCGCACATCCTGGCCGAGGTCGTTAAGATGCCGCAGCGGCGCACCTGATTCGCCGCCTTACTTGGCTCTCAAGACATCGATCTCCACGACATGCGCGAAATCGTCCTCGATACCGAAACCACCGGCCTCGATCCGCTGCGCGGCGACCGCCTGGTCGAAATCGGCTGCGTCGAGATCTTCAACCGCATGCCGACCGGACAGAGCTATCACGTCTACATCAATCCCGAGAGGGACATGCCGGCGGAAGCGTTCGCGGTGCACGGATTGTCGTCCGAATTCCTGGCGACCAAGCCCTTGTTCCATGAGGTCGCCGACGAATTTCTCGCCTTCATCGGTGACGCCCCGCTGGTGATCCACAACGCCTCGTTCGACATCGGCTTCATCAATGCCGAGCTCGACCGGATCAAGCGCGCCGCGATCCCGCGCGAGCGGCTGGTCGATACGCTGCTGCTGGCGCGCCGCAAGCATCCCGGCGTGTCCAACCGGCTCGACGATCTCTGCTCGCGCTATGCAATCGACAACTCGCACCGCACCAAGCACGGCGCGCTGCTGGACGCGGAGCTGCTGGCTGAGGTCTATGTCGATCTGGTCGGGGCGCGACAGTCGCAACTGCTGCTGGCCTCGGAGGCCGAGGATATCAGGGTCAACAGCGGCGGCGATGCGCCGCGGCGGCTACGGCTGGTGCCGCTCGCGCCGCGGATCTCAGAGGCCGAGCGCGACGCCCATCGGGCCTTCATTGCGACGCTCGGCGACAAGGCGATCTGGAACGAGTACTTGCCCGCTCCGGCCGCGATGGCGGCCGCTCAGGCCTGACCGGCCTGGCCCGGGGCGGCCATTTGCCGCTCCATGTTCTGGCGATAGAGGCCGACGAAATCGACAGGGTCCAGCATCAGCGGCGGGAACCCGCCGTCGCGCACCGCGCTTGCGATGATCTCGCGCGCGAACGGGAACAGGAGACGCGGGCACTCGATCATGACCAGCGGGTGTAGGTTCTCCTTGGGCACGTTGACGATCCGGAACACGCCGGCATAGGCGAGCTCGAACGAGAACATCACTTTACCGGCGGTCTCGGCCTTGCCCTCGACCGACAACGTCACCTCGAATTCCTGTTCGCTGAGATTGTTGGCGCTGACGTTGATCTGGATGTTGATCTGCGGCGGCTGGCCCTGCTGCTGAAGCGAGCTCGGCGCGTTGGGATTTTCGAACGAGAGGTCCTTGGTATATTGCGCCAGCACGTTGAGCTGGGGAGCCTGGGCCGCCTCGGGAGGGGTGCCGTTACCGTTGGTCATGAAAGTCTCTCCTTACCCGATTGGGGCTGAATTTCGCGGCGGTTGGCTAACATAGGGCCGGCTCGTTCCACAAGGACGAAGGGTCCCGGGGGCAGGGATTCGCGCCGTGCCCATGGCTGTGACGTTCATTCTGCCTTTTCCGCGAAATTATGCCGTAAACGATTGAAGATGCGCGATTTCCGGGCTGGATCGGGTTTCCCCTTAAGCATAAAACGCGCTACACTCGACGCTGTGCCAAAAGGCGCCATTGGCCGGGCAAGATTTCGTGCCTACATCCCACGGACCTGACGTGGACCCAAAATGGTGATGTAGACTTGCCGTTTCCGTAGGGAACGGTCTACTGGCCGGATTGATTTTCCCGGCAACGAGCCCTGAAAAGACCAGAAAGCGAATACGACGTGGACATCTACACCATCATATTCCTGGCGCTGGCCGTCTTCATCTTCCTGAGACTGCGGAGCGTGCTGGGGCAGCGCACCGGCAACGAGCGGCCGCCGTTCGATCGCACCGCCGCCCGCAATGCGCTGGGAGGTGCCCAGGACAACAACGTCGTGACCATGCCGGGCAAGGTGATCGACCAGGCCCCGCTGGCACCGTCGGCCGACCCGACCCCGCCCTCCGACCGCTGGAAAGGGCTGACCGAGCCGGGCACTCCCTTGGCGCAGGGCCTCGACGCCATCGTCGAGAAGGATTCCAGCTTCGACCCGCGCCATTTCCTCTCGGGCGCCAAGGGCGCCTATGAGATGATCGTGCTGGCCTTCGCCAATGGCGACCGCCGTGCGCTGCGCGACCTGTTGTCGTCGGAGGTCTATGAAAGCTTCGACGCGGTGATCAAGGAACGCGAGAAGAACGAGCAGAAGACCGAGACGCGTTTCGTCTCGATCGACAAGGCCGAGCTCGTCGGCGCCGAGATGCGCGACCGCACCGCCCAGCTCACCGTGCGCTTCGTCTCGCAGATGATCTCGGCTACCCGCGACAAGGCCGGCAACATCGTCGACGGCAGCGCCGACACGGTCGCCGACATCACCGATATCTGGACCTTCGCCCGCGACACCTCCTCTCGCGATCCGAACTGGAAGCTGGTTGGCACCGGAAGCGCGAATTAGGATCGTCCTGAAAACCAGCGCGACGGCGCTTTGCGCAGGCGCCGTCGCGCTGTCAGCGTTTTCGCTCGGGGCCGAGGCGGCGCGTCGCCACCACCGCAGCCATCACCATCACCATCATCCGCCGCAAAAGCCCGCCGCGCCGGTGCGGGCGCTGCCCTACCCGCAGCTTCCCCTGCCGTTCGAAGTTCCCGGCGCGCAATATGCGCCGATGGCCTGGGCGGACCTGAAGGGCTGGGGCGACGACAATCATCTCGCGGCCTACAAGACCTTCCGCGCCAGCTGCCGGCCGATCAACGCGCAGAGCGGCGCGGCCGAGGCCAAGAACGGTACCGCCGACGCCAAGGCTTTGGCCGGCTCGCTCAACGAGCCGTGCCGGGCGGCCAAATCGCTCGACCTCACCGACGACGCCAAGGCGAAGTCCTTCTTCGAGGAGAATTTCACCCCGCTGCGCATCTCGCGCCTCGGCGAGCCCGCGGGGTTCGTCACCGGCTATTACGAGCCGGTGCTGGAGGGATCGCGCACGCAGACCGACGTCTACAACGTGCCGGTCTATCGCCGTCCCTCGAACCTGTTCGTGCGCGGCTACAAGCAGGATTCGGTCAGCCTGCCGAACAAGGGCCCGGTCTATCGCAAGATCGGCCGCCGCAAGCTGGTGCCCTATTACGACCGCGGCGAGATCGAGGACGGCAAGATCGCCGGCCGCGGGCTCGAGATCGCCTGGCTCAAGGACCCGACCGACCTGTTGTTCGCCCAGATCCAGGGCTCGGCGCGGATCAAGTTCGACGACGGCAGCTCGGTCCGGCTCAATTACGACGCCTATAACGGCTATCCCTACACGGCCGTCGGTCGCATCCTGATCGAGCGTGGCATCATCCCGAGGGAAGAGATGTCGATGCAGAAAATCAGGGAATGGATGGCGCAGAACCCTGAAGGCGCCAAGGAGCTGCGCCGCGCGAACCGCGCCTACATCTTCTTCCGCGAGGTCAATCTCTCCGACAAGGACGAGGCAGTGGGCGCGCAAGGCATTCCGCTGACGGCCGGCCGCTCCATCGCGGTCGACAGATTGCTGCATGTTTATGGCACGCCGTTCTTCATCGAGGGCGAGCTGCCGATCGAATCCGAGCGCTCGAAAACGCCGTTCAACCGCTTGATGATCGCGCAGGACACCGGTTCGGCCATCATCGGGCCCGCGCGCGCCGATCTGTTTTTCGGCGCCGGCGCGGAAGCAGGCCGCGTCTCCGGTCGGCTGCGCCATCCCATGCAGTTCGTGATGCTGGTGCCGAAGAGCCTCGATCCGGCCCCGCGCGCCGCGAAGCTGCCGATCCCGGACCCTCGTCCCGCGGAGAAGATCGCGAAGCTGTTTCCGCAAACCGTCCCGACCAAGCCGGACGCTCCTGCTGCCGCCGCGCTCCAGGACAAGACCGAAACGGTTGCGATTGCCGGCCCCATCCCGCTGCCGGTGCCGCGTCCCGCGATCGAGCCTGTCTCTGAACCGCGTCGCCCGGTGAAGAACCGTCCGCATCGGCAGCAATGAAGCGATCGTCCCGTCCGCCCGTGCTGGAGCCTCGCCCCTCGCCGCGCCGCCGCGCGCTGAGCGAGGAGGAGCGCGAGCTGTGGGACCTCGTTGCAAAGCATGTCAAGCCGCTGCGGAAGCGTCGCGTGGCGAAGGCGCAGGCCGCGCCGCGAGCCGAATCGTCGCCCACCGTGCCCGCGGCGCGGCCCGCGTCACCGCCGCGTCCCATCGCAGCCACGCCGGCGCCGCGCGTGACCAAACCGTCCGTCCCGCCCCTTGCGCCGCTCGGCAAGCGCGAGCGGACCAAGCTCTCGCGCGGCCGCAGCGAGATCGAGGCGCGTCTGGATCTGCACGGCATGACCCAGACGCGCGCCCATCGCGCGCTCACGGGCTTCCTGCACCGCGCGCATGAGGACGGGATGACCTTCGTGCTCGTCATCACCGGCAAGGGCCGCAGCGGCGGCGAGAGCGGCGTGCTGCGCCGCCAGGTGCCGGAATGGCTGAGCCTGCCGGAATTCCGCGCCTTCGTCGTCGGCTTCGAGCAAGCCGCGATTGGTCATGGCGGCGAGGGCGCGCTTTATGTGCGGATCAGGCGGGCGCGAGGGTAGCGGTACGCTGCACTGAGCCCGACACATCTCCGGGGGGAAGGGAGGAGCGCTGTCGTTGTGCGAATTCGATCTGATCTCTGACCCTAAAACGGCCGGATGATTCCGACGCGCGGGATCAGCGTGATGATCAGTCCGAAGATGTTGGTCCTCCGATCCTCCGCAGGGATCAGCGCTGTCTCGCGTGCGGCCGGCAGCATCTTCACCGCGTGCAGGATCAGGACCATGCAGACCGCCCAGTTCGAGATCCATCGCGAATAGTCGAACACCATCGCGAACATCACGAGATAGGCGAGGCCGATGCCGAACAGCGCCGCGATGACGAGGCGGCGGTGCGTCTCGCTCGCGAGTGCGCCGATCAGGCTTGCGAGAAAACGCCACAGCGGTGCATGCAGCCAGGTCAGCAGCGCGAACACGGGCACGCCGAGGATATTGTGCGGCAGGCGGCTCCAGGTGTCGGCAATCTCCTTCGCCAGCGGCTGGTACCAGATGTAGGCGAATTGCAGGAGATCGGTCCGCGAGGGTTCGGCCATCCGCGTCGTCAGATACGCGACGAAGTCGGCTTCGGGGATCGGC